>NZ_JACJFA010000037.1:0-14377 GCF_014164345.1 Pseudoalteromonas sp. SG43-5 | reverse complement strand
GGGCGTGCATCTGTGAAAGTGTTATGGCAAGGATGGCTTAAGTTACAAGCCATCCTGGAAGGCTACGATTTAGCAAAATCTCTTGAGTCAGACTTGTGATCAAGAGACAGCTAATTAGCGCCTTTCTTTATTGTCTTTTAATTACCTCTGGCAATAAACTCAATCCGATTGCCGCTAGGCTCTCTTATCATCATATGTTGGGTTGGGCCGCTACCTAAGTTTTCGGGTGCAAACTCTATAATAATATTATTTTGCATTTTTAAGTGTTCATGTAGCTCGCTTAACTTTTTGATACTTTCAACACTGAGTGCTAAATGGTGTAAGCCCACATTTTCTGCTCGATTAAACTCCACACGTTTTGCATCGTTTTTCACGCGCCATAATGTAATGGTTATTTTATTGTTTGATAAAAAATAAGCAGGATAGACTGGGTCATTCCCTAGCGTTTTAAAGCCAAGTACATCAGTAAAAAATGCTTTGGATGCATCTAAGTTTGATACGGTTAAACCTAAATGATCAACGCCACCAACCCAATTTGTATCAGCAATAGCTGAGGCTGATAGAAGGAGTAATGGGGAAAGGCTAAGTAGTAACTTTTGTTAAAGCATGAGATCTCTTGTTAATTAAATACAATTAACAAGAAGACCTAGTTAAATACGGTTACCTTACAAAAAAGTTAGGTATTTATAATCTGCTTTAGCAGCTTAATAAACGCTGCGTTACTTTTGATTGAGGGTTTTGAAAAACATCTTCAGTAGGACCGTATTCAACCACTTCGCCTTTATCAAGTACAACTACAAAATCACTAATGTGACGTACTAAACTTAAATGATGAGTGATCATCACATACGTAAGGCCTGTATCGCGCTGCAGCTTAAGTAACAAGTTTACTATTTGCGCCCGTATGGAGGGATCTAAAGATGAAACAGCTTCATCAAGTACAATCACCTTAGGATCTAAAATTAATGCACGAGAAAACGCTACACGCTGTAGCTGCCCCACACTAAACATATGCGGGTAGTAGTGTTTATGATCAATTAACAAACCCACCTTAGAAAGCGTTGCATCAATCTTTTCAGTGCGTTCACTAGCATCAAGCTCAGTATTATATTGCAGGCAATCATCAAGCATTTCGCCAATGGTTAACCCCGGGTTGAGCGATGCAGCTGAATCTTGAAAAATCATACGAATATGGCGACATTGATTATCGCGTACGCCATTATCTTCGATAATATTATTCTCGAGCAAAATTTGCCCGCTATCAGCGCTATCAGCTCCTGAAAGTAGTTTTGCCAACGTACTTTTACCTGCGCCTGTTTCGCCAATTATGGCAATGCTTTCACCTTTACCTACGCAAAATGAAATGTTTTTAAGGACTTCAAACTTTTTACGTGAAAAAAGCCCAGCTCGCACATTAAAGGTTTTACAAAGTGCTTGTACTTTTAACAGTGGCTGCATTATTTCATGTCCTTAATTAACGGGAAGTGACACGCATAACTATGCCCATGATGTTTAGTCAGGGCTGGTGTAACCACACAGGCTTTTTGCGCTTGTGGGCAACGCGGCCCGAGGCGACAGCCAATAGGCAAATGTTGCAGAGTAGGGATAGTCCCTTTAAGCGCATAAAAAGGTTCTTTATGTGCTAAGCCTTGCTCGTAGTCTGGCAAGCTTTTTAGTAATGCTTGCGTGTATGGATGGCGAGGCTGTTTGAATATTACGTGGGTTGGGCCTGCTTCAACCATTTGCCCGCAATATAAAACATGAATGCCATGCGACCAATGTGCAATCTCTTCAAGTTCATGAGAGATCATTAAAATAGACATATTTTTAAGTTGGTTTAAGCTTTTTAGTAATCTAAATACTTGTGCGCGAGTTGTGCTCTCAAGCGCTGTAGTTGGCTCATCTGCTATCAATAGCTTTGGAGTGCGGGCAATGGCCATTGCAATCATTACTTTTTGACATACGCCTTCTGAGAGCTCATGAGGGTAACTACTTAGTACTGCTTCGTGGTTTTTAATGCCCACTTTATGAATAAGCGCTTTTACTCTGTCTTTTCTCTCGCGGTTGCGCTTTAAAAAGAAACCTTTAGTTGCGACCTCTGGGAGTGTTTCGGCAATTTGGTCAAATATTTTAGCGGTTGGGTCAAGGCAGCGACTTGGATCTTGATAGATCATCGCTATATCTTGGCTTACTATTTTACGGCGTTTCTCTGGGCTTAAACGCATTAAGTCTACGCCGCGCCAATGAATACGGTCGGCAGTAATATCCCAGCGTTCGTTTAATACACCAATAATCGCTTTTGCTATTAGGCTTTTACCAGAGCCAGATTCGCCTACAAGCGCATGTACTTCACCTTCTTTTAAGCTAAAACTCACTCTGTCTACGGCTCTAATTACAGTTTCAGAGGTACGTAGTTCAATTGTTAAGTTACGAACATCGAGTAATTGCATTTAATCAGCCTTACGTGCTTTTAGCACTTGTCGCAGGCCATCGCCTACTAAATTAGTAGATAACACGGCTAAAAATAACAGCACACCAGGTAGCGCTACAGTCCACGGCGCTAAATAAATAAGGCCTAGATTTTCGGCTAATATTGCGCCCCATTCGGTCGTTGGTGGCTGAGCCCCTAATTTTAAAAATCCCAGTGCTGAAATATCTAATATCGCAGTAGAAAGCGCCATCGTGAATATAACCACAATATGCTCATAAATATTAGGGAAAATACCGCGCGATATTATATGCCAATTAGATGCGCCATCGAGTCTAAACGCAGTAATGTAATCTTTACTTAATTCATCAACAATTAGGTTGCGCACCGAGTGAATAAATTGCGGTAGTAACGCTAAAATAATTGCCCATACGGTATTCATTAAACCAGGGCCGAGTATGGCGATTATTATTATGGCCAATAACAAAGAAGGAATAGAAAGTGTTATATCAAGCAAATGATTTAAAAAGCTTGAACGCAGTCCTTTACTAATCCCTGCAAAAGTCCCCACTAATACACCAAACAGGGTCGTGATTAGGGCAGCTACAACAGAAAGTCCAAACGTATATGTTGCACCATTCATTAAGCGCGAGAGTACATCACGGCCTAAATCATCGGTGCCTAAAATAAAGCGTACATCGCCCATTTCTCGCCATGAGGGCGGTATGAGTAGTGCATCACTATGCTGTTGGTTTACGCCATAGGGCGCTAAAAAAGGAGCTGTGGCGGCCAATAATGCAAACGCCATAAATATCCATAAACCAACCAAAGCTGGGTGATTGTTTTTAAATTTGCGCCAAAATCGCGCAAGTGGCGATTTATTCGACTCTTCAGAAAATAAATTAAACTTTGCCATGGGCCTGATTCCGCGAGAGTGGATCGAATAAAGTGTAAGTAAGCTCAGCTGTAATAGAGGCTAAAATAACAAATAAAGACACCGCCATTAATCCGCCTTGAATTGCAGGAAAGTCGCGCTGATAAATACTATCGATTAACCATCGGCCAATACCCGGCCAAGAAAAAATAACTTCAGTAATCATCGCAAGTGTTATCAAGGTGCTAAATTGCAAACCAATTTGCTTAATTACCGGTAGTAGAGCATTACGCAGTGCATGGTGCATGATAAGTTGACGGCGGTTAAGGCCTTTTGCCCTAGCTGTTTTAATAAAGTTTTGATCCATTACCTTAAGCATAGACTCGCGAGTAAAGCGCACTAATACCGTGGTTGGATACATGGCCAATACAATAGTAGGGAGTGTTAAATGACGCAGCGCATCAACAAAGGCCATCCCTTTATATGGAAATCCAGCTAGAGCAATATCAATTAATATAAACCCTGTACTGGCGGGTATTTCGTAAAGGAGGCCCATTCTGCCCGACATAGGAAACCAGCCAAGCTTTAATGAAAAAACCATTATTAACAACAATGCGAGCCAAAACACAGGCATTGAATAACCTACCATAGTGACAGAGTTTATAAGTTTGTCGGGCCAGCGTTTATGATAGCCAGAGCCTAAAATGCCAGTAGGTACACCAATAACAACCGATACAATTAATGCATATACGCTTAGCTCTAAAGTAGCCGGTAGTAAGTCAATAATATGGCTAAACACGCTGTTACCAGAGGCAAATGAAAGCCCCCAATCGCCTTGAAATATTCTCCCTAAAAAGGCAATGTATTGCATAAAGTAATTGCTGTTGTATAAATATTTATCCTCAAGCTCACTATGCTGTGCAAAGTTACCACTTGGTATGCCACTTAAATTACTTAGCGGATCACCGGGAAATAAATACGCCAGTGAAAACGTAAATACGCTGAGCATTAGTATCATAAAAAAGAACAAACCAAGGCGACGTAAAATATAATCTAAGATCATTATTTTTTCCTCGCATTAGCAAGCGAAATAGCACCAAACGGGCCAAGTGTTATGCCTTCCACATCAGCGCTACTTGCTTGAAAGCGCAAGCCATGAGCAATTGGTAATAACGGCAACTCTTTAATAATTAAGCTTTGTGCATCTTCGTAGTATTTTTTACGTTTGTTTAAATCAGTGGTGTCTAGTGCTTTAGTAAGCAATAAATCAAATTGGGGATTACACCAGTTTGCAGGGTTTTTGCCACTAAAAGTAGCGGTGCAACTCAGCAGCGGGCTAAAAAAGTTATCAGGGTCGGGTGTATCTGCGGCCCAACCAAGTAATACACTGTCGTGCCTATGCTCGCCAATACGTTGAATAAACGTATTCCACTCATATTCTACAATACTGACGTTAACGCCTACTTTGCGTAAATCACTTTGCATAAGCTCAGCCATTTTACGTGCGTTGGGATTATAAATACGACTCACAGGCATAGCCCATATCGTCATATCAAAGCCATTAGGCAACCCTGCTTCAATAAGTAATTTTTTAGCAAGTTCTGGATCAAACGTAGGTATATCTTCTTGTGGCTCAAATGCCCAAGAGGTTGGCGGCAAAATAGATTGTGCGCGAGTACCGTTACCGTAATAAACCGCCTGCATTATTTTATCTACATCTATTGCGTGCGCAAGCGCTTGGCGTACGCGTAAGTCGTCAAACGGAGCACGCTCTGTATTAAATGCCCAATAACCTATGTTTAAGTTTGTTTCTTTTTCGACGTTTATATCATCACGTTGCGCTAAAATGCTCAATTGCGCACTACTTGGATGAGCCGTTACATCGCACTCTTTAGTCAGCATTTTTGCTATGCGCGTAGTGCCGTTAGGGGTTATATCGTAAACCAATTGCTCAAGTGCAACGTCATGCTTCCAATAAAGTGGGTTACGGTAAAAGCGCACAAGATGATCTCGGCGGTATTCTTTATAAATATACGGGCCGGTGCCAATAGGGTACTGATCAAATAGGTTCTTTTGATTATTTTTCTTAAGTTTCATGGCGTATTCTTCTGAAAGCACCACGGCAAAGTCGGTAGCCATATTAGCTAAAAAACTACTTTCAGGATTAAACAATTCAAAACGGACTTGGTAGTCAGACACGCGCACAATTTTGCGAATAAGTTGATCAATTCCTACACTTTGAAAATACGGGTAATCGGCATCGCCCACAAAGTGATATGGATTATATACATCGAATAATCGGCTAAAGGTGAATATAACGTCGTCGGCGTTAAAGTCCCGCGATGGGGTAAAATAAGAAGTTGTATGAAACTTTACATCTTTACGCAGGGTAAAGGTAACCGATTTACCATCTTTGCTAATTTTCCAATCGGTCGCCAGCTCACTTTGAAACTCTGCCGTAACAGGGTCAATGCTAATTAAGCGGTCGTATAATTGGTTAGCAATTATATCAATAGTTGAACCGGTGGTCGTGACTTGCGGATTAAACGACACAGGGTTAGCTTCAGCGCAATAAACTAAGCCTTGGTTTTTTTCTTCTATGATTTCTTCTTTGCTATCAAGGCAACCAACTAAAGTGGTGGTAAGCAAAACAAGTAATAATTTATGCACCCGCATAACCTCTGACTATTGTTGATCCAACAAGTTGTATTTTTTAAGATAACCACGTAATTGATGATACGTTAAACCAAGTACTTCTGCAGTTTTCTTTTGATTAAATTGGCTATGTTCGAGTGCTTTATTAATCATGTTTATTTCAAAGTCGTTTGAACGCTCTTTTAAGCTGCACGGAAATTGAATATCGACGGCTACATTACTGCTTGCTTGAGCAATCGGTGGCGCAACAACAATAGGCTCGGCATTAACCGTTTGAGCTGCTATAGGTGCTTTAATGCGCGCTTTTGGTCTAAATGGGCTATCGAATGGGTCTAAAATAATCTGGTGAACGGGAATATGTTCACTACCGTGGCGATACAAACTGCGTTCAACCACATTTTTAAGTTCACGAATATTACCAGGCCAATCATAACTAAGCAGTGTTTCTGTTGCGCTTCGGGTAAAACCGCTAAACAGTTCCCACTCTAAATCGCGCGCCATATTCATCGCAAACTGCTCAGCAAGAAGCATAATATCGTCTTGGCGTTCGCGCAGTGGTGGCAGGGTAATTACATCAAAGGCAAGGCGATCGAGTAAATCACTTCTAAATTCACATTGCTCGGCCAAATAAGGAAGATCTTCGTTTGTCGCACACACTAAGCGGGTATCTACTTTTACAGTTTGTTTGCCGCCAACACGTTCAAACTCACCGTATTCTATAACGCGCAGCAGTTTTTCTTGTACCATAGCTGAGGTATTAGCTAATTCATCTAAAAACAGTGTGCCGCTGTTAGCGCGTTCAAAACGACCTTCGTGACGTTTACTTGCCCCCGTAAAAGCACCGCTTTCGTGGCCAAATAACTCACTTTCGAGTAGGTTTTCGTTAAGCGCTGCACAGTTAAGCTTTACGTAGTTTTGATCCCAGCGTTTTGATAAAAAGTGTAAGCGTGCTGCTATTAGCTCTTTACCTGTGCCGCGTTCACCAATAATAAGTACCGGTTTATCTAAATTAGCCAGTTGCGATACCTGATCTAATACAGACAGAAAGCTATCTGATTGGCCGAGTAAATTATCCTGTTGGCGATATTGGCTCATATTTCCTAACTCTTGGTCATTTTTACTAACAGTTAGTGTATTTCATAATTAGGGATAACTAAAGAAATTTGTATATTTAGTTTAACGTAATGAAAATAAAGTGTATTTTAACTTTTAAAAAGTTGGCAAGCATATTGATACTAGTTATAGCAGACTAACTAAGTTTTAATTACAGAGGTAAATGTTATGGGAATTTTTTCACGTTTTGCAGATATCGTTAATTCTAATATCAACGCCATTTTAGATAAAGCAGAAGACCCAGAAAAAATGGTTCGTCTGATTATTCAAGAAATGGAAGATACGCTTGTTGAAGTACGTTCTACATCAGCTAAAACATTGGCTGAGAAAAAAGAAATTGTACGCCGCTTAGATACACTTAAAGCGCAGGTAAGTGATTGGCAAGATAAAGCCGAACTGGCTTTAAGTAAAGACCGCGACGATTTAGCGCGTTCAGCCTTACTTGAAAAGCAAAAGTCGGCAGATGCAGTTGCTTCAGTAGCGAGTGAGCTTGAACATGTAGAGTCTCATATTGAGAAATTACAGCAAGAAGTAACGACGCTACAAGAAAAGCTAGCAGATGCTAAATCTCGTCAAAAAGCGATTATACTTCGCCAACGTTCGGCTGAGTCGCGCCTTGAAGTGAAAAAGACACTTGATAGCTCAAAAGTAGAAGAAGCACTTAACCGCTTTGAACGTTACGAAACCAAAATTGATGGACTAGAATCTCAAATTGAGTCGTACGATTTAGGTAAAAAGACGTTAGCGGATGAAATTGCTAATCTACAAAAAAATGAAAAGATAGATGATGAGCTAGCCGAACTTAAAAAGAAGTTAGCTGATAAATAATTACATATAAAAATATATGGGGCCCATGTGCCCCAGCTTAAAAACATCAAAACGGATTGTCAGGAGAGGATTATGTTTGATCCAGAGATATTAGTTGCACCATTTATCTTGTTTATGATTTTTGTTGCTCCGCTGTGGCTAATTTTGCACTACCGTAGCAAGAAACAAGTAAGCCAAGGTTTAAGTGAGCACGAACATCACCAATTACTTGAGCTTGCACACAAAGCTGAAAAAATGGCTGAACGATTAGAAACACTTGAAGCATTGCTTGATCAAGAGTCACCACAATGGAGACGCAAAGTATGAGTGCCAAACGCGAATTATTAAGAGACCCACAACGCGGTAAAATAGCCGGAGTATGTGCGGGATTAAGTGACTACTTTAATATGGAGTTATGGTTAGTTCGCATTATATTTGTTAGTGCGGTACTGCTAACGGGTGGCCCATTATTTGTGGTAGCGTATATTGCAGCCTGGTTCATTTTAGATAAAAAAGAGCCCGCAACATCCCAAACTAAAAGCTCAACTAAAACTGACGATCCGCTAGAAGTAAAATTTAAAGTATGGCAAAAAGGCGAGCCGCCGCGCCGCGCATTGCAAGATTTAAAAGAGCGTTTAACGCGTGTAGATACTCGCCTTCAAGATATGGAGCGCCATGTAACTTCAAGCGAGTTTACGGTGAGCCGTGAAATTAACAAACTTTAAAGGATTTAATAGCACCTTATTTGCAACGTGATAAATTACGGCAAATTAGGTGCAAGACACTTTATGAGCCAATCATTTGCAAAAAAGACCTTTAAAAGCATTAAAGGCAAAGCACAAAAAGCCCTTCATCGCAGTTTAGACCAACACGTAAAACTTGCCGTAACTGGCCTAAGTGGTAGTGGTAAAACAGCCTTTATTACCGCGCTTGTTAAACACTTAACAACCCAAGCGGACGATAAAAACTTACCTTTTTTTGATGTAATGCGCGAGCACCGCCATGTGGCCACTAAAGTTGTGCCGCAAGAGGCGTTAAAAGTTCCTACGTTTAATTACCCTCGATCACTCAATGCTTTATTACCCAGCGATGGGATGCCTACATGGCCTGCATCTACCGAGCGTATTAATACGCTGCGCTTGGCAATAAAGTATCAAAGTAATGCAGGGCTGCGCGGCCACTTTTCACCGCAATCAACGCTTTATTTAGATATTATTGACTATCCGGGTGAATGGCTCCTTGATTTACCTATGCTTGAGCAAAGCTATTCTCAATGGTGCGAGCAGCAATATCCGTTATTAACTCAGCCTTCGCGCGTAAACACATCAAGTGATTTTTTAATGGCCGTTGAGCAACTTGACTTAAACGCTCCCGTTGATGAAAACGCACTTGCCCATATTGCTCAGCTTTATCAAAGCATGTTAGTCGGGCTTAAAAAAGACACCAAACTTGCCATGTTACAACCTGGGCGTATGCTAATGCCTGGCGACCTACAAGGCGCGCCATTGTTATTGTTTTTTCCGGTATCGGGTGAAATAAACAGTGACGATGTCGTTGCGGGTTCTAATTTAGCGCATTTAATTAAGCGTTTTAACGCCTATATAAAAGAAGTCGTAAAACCATTTTATAATGAGCATTTTAGGCACTTCGATCGCCAAATTGTACTTGTAGATGTACTTAGTGCGTTAAACGAAGGGCACGAAACACTCCAAGAGCAAAGCAGTGTAATAAACCAATTACTCGCACATTTTAACTATGGCGAGTCGGGCTTTTTTAAACGTTTATTTAAGCCCAACATAGACAAAATATTATTTGCAGCTAATAAATCAGATCACATAAGTGCTAAGCACCATAAAGATTTAGCACTGCTACTTGATTCGCTCGTGCATGAGCAAAGTAATCATTTAAAGTTTGATGGTGTAAAAATAGAAACCATGGCCATGTCGTCAATTACAGCAACGCAACCGCGCCAAATTACCGACAAAGGCCAAACGCTTGACTGCATTTACGGTAAACCATTACACGAGCCTGATTGGCTTACGTATCTACCGCCGCAACCTCCCTCGCGGATGCTTAATAAAAATGAGTGGCCAGAACAGGGATTTGAGTTTTTATCGTTCTCTCCAATGCCGAGCCCCGATAAACAACTAAAACATATTCGATTAGATCATGTCATGCAGTACCTGCTAGGAGACAAATTAACATGAGTGAGTCAAACCAACCATTTCAAGCAGGGCGTCGTATAGATACGCAAAGCATTGAGCAAAACGAACCCGTTTTAGCACCTGCAAAAATTATTCAGCACGGACAAAGTGATTACGAAGAACTTGAAGATGAAGCACTAGAACCAGAAATAGATCTGGAACCTGTTTATAAAAAGTCAAAGTGGCAAACACTTAAAGGTGTTTTTGCTATTAGTTTTATAGTGCTGATGCTTTTAGAGTTTGCGTACTCGTTAGTATTTGCTTTCGAGCAGTCAATTATTTTAGGCAGTGTTTATTTAACTGCGGTTGTAAGTGGCGTACTGCTAATAGGGCGCTTATTGTGGCGAGAGTACCGAATGCTGCGCAGTTTAAAGCGTAACCAATTGCACCGGGTTGAAGCCGACAGGCTTTTAAACAGCGAGCAAGTAGGTGGTGCATTACCTTGGCTCGAAAAGCTTAATAAACACCAAGAGCTTGATAACTTTGAAACCTTTAAAAACCAAGTAGCGATGCATCACAGCGACAAAGAAATAATGACGCTGTACGCCAACAGTTTATTAATAACCCAAGACACCAAAGCTAAAAAGCTTATAAATCGTTTTGCGACTGAATCTGCACTGCTAGTTGCCCTAAGCCCACTTGCGCTGGTGGATATGATGGCTGTGCTTTGGCGCGGTACTAAGTTAATAGAACAAATTGGTAAAATTTACGGCATTGGTTTTGGCTACGCGAGCCGCATTAAGCTTTACCGTATGTTGATAAAACAAGTAATGTTTGTTGGCAGTGCAGAGCTTGTATCTGACCTTGCTGCAACTGCACTAAGTGCTGAGCTTTTAGGTAAGCTTTCGGGACGAGCTGCGCAAGGGGTCAGCGCCGGTATTTTTACAGCGCGTATTGGTTACAAAGCAATGGAGCTTAGTCGCCCATTACCACGGCTTGAAAACAAACGCAGCTTACTAAAAGGCACTGTGCAAAGCATCGCAGGTAAAATTATGAGCCGTAAAAAGGCGGAGTCAACGTAGTAAAATACGAGGGCGTGTTTATCTTTGATGGTTGAATTTGCAGCAGTCTGTTTGGTATTTAGGCAAGGCAGAGCCTATGTAGTGTGGTTATTCCCCATAAATAGGTGATAACGTAGCATTAATGCCAAACAGGCGCTGCCCAAAGGGTTCTTCCTAGGGGCTATTTACTCTTTGTTGCCTACATGGATGTAGGTAAGGGGCGTGAGCAGGACGCGGAAGCTTTGCTCGGTTTTACTTATTCTTACATGGATGTAAGCCAGTAGGGTAACGCAGGAGCAGTTACCGAGCCCACTAGGTTACAAACCTCGCGCCGCGATTTAATCTTCCTTGGATTGAACAAATTTCAATCCGCAAAGGTCAACACGCCCTGGTGGCAATATTTGTGTACAAACGTGCGCTGCACGGTTTTTGCACAAATAGCCATCTGAGCATCCGGCATGCTTGCTGTTTGTAAGCGCATACGTTTTGATTGTTGAATCGCAAAAACATAATAATCAAAAAAATGAGCCTACAATGAGCAAGCATCATATAAACACCCAGTGTATTCACGGACCACAAAAAGCAAACGACCCGCACGGGGCACTCACTTCTCCTTTGTATCAAACCTCTACCTTTCATTTTGAAAATGCCGCGCAGGGTGCTGCGCGTTTTGCAGGGGACGAACCTGGCTATATTTATACGCGTTTAGGAAACCCCACAACCACAGAGCTTGAACAAAAAGTTGCTCAACTAGAGAGTTGTGAAGCAGCAGCTGCAACCGCAACAGGTATGGGGGCTGTATCTGCCTCAGTACTGAGCTTTTTATCGCAAGGAGATCATCTTGTTGCCTCAAGTGCTTTATATGGTTGTACCTTTGCGTTTTTCTCGCATATGTTGCCGCGCTGGGGAATCGAAGTCACTTTTGTTGATATGACCAACGAGGACGAACTACGCGCTGCCATCAAACCTAATTCAAAAATGATATTTGTAGAAACGCCAATCAACCCCACTATGGCGGTTATTGATTTGGCACTTATTGGCGCAGTTGCTAAAGAGCACAACTTAATTAGTGTGGTCGACAACACCTTTTTAACGCCGCTACTGCAATCGCCTAAAAAATACGGTATCGACATTATAATGCACAGTGCGACCAAGTACTTAAACGGCCACGGAGACGTAGTAGCGGGTATTGTATGTGGATCGCTTGAGCACATAACACACATTAAAATGACCGTATTAAAAGATATTGGTGCAACCATAAGCCCACACGATGCATGGCTAATTAATCGAGGCCTAAAAACACTCGCCATTAGAATAGAACGCCATTGTCAAAGCGCACAAACAATAGCGCAATATCTAGAAGCTCACCCACAAGTAAGTACCGTATATTACCCGGGGCTTAAATCGCACCCTGGTTATAAGTTTATTGGTAATCAAATGAAAGCCGCTGGTGGTGTTATTGCGTTTGAAATAAAAGGCACGCTACAAGATGGCGCTCAATTTATTGATAGTATGAAACTTTGCACACTTGCAGTAAGCCTCGGCGACGCTGAAACACTGATTCAGCATCCTGCATCTATGACTCACTCGCCTTATACGCCAGAGGAGCGAGCTGCCGCTGGAATAAGTGATGGGCTGATCAGACTCTCGGTTGGGCTTGAAGATGTTAACGACATTATTAGTGATTTAGACCAAGCTTTTACTGAAATTGGTTAGGTGTAATTAATTGTATACACATAAAGGCAAGCTACAGGCCTTTATTTAAAGGTCTGTATTTTTAGATTTCCATAGGTGTAATTATAAATTTACGATAGTGGTGATCGTCCCAAATACTGATGTTAGTCTATCTATTAAACTTTTCTTCACTTTTGCATAGTATGGGGTCATTCGATATTCAATAGATTTGAGTATCACACTGACACCGATTTAGGGCTCACACCCAAGAAGGTACTTATGGCTAAAGCAAGTAAATACACATCCAAAACACCAGACGAAAATGGTGTTATACACTGGAGTGATGAAGAAAATAAAATTTGGTCTGAGCTTGTAGCGCGTCAACTTGCATGCATTGAAGGCAAAGCCTGCAACGAGTACATGCAAGGGTTAAAAAAGATTAACCTGCCGCACGATCGTATTCCGCAGTTAAGCGAACTAAACGAAGTGTTACTAGCCACTACCGGTTGGCAAGTCGCGCCAGTACCTGCGCTTATCGACTTTGATGAGTTTTTTAGATTACTGGCAAACAAGCAGTTTCCGGTAGCTACATTTATTCGTAGCCGCGAAGAATTTGACTACCTACAAGAGCCAGATATTTTTCATGAAATATTTGGCCATTGCGCCATGCTAACTAACCCTGACTTTGCCGAGTTTACGCACAAGTACGGACAATTAGGTTACGCAGCGCAGAAAAAGGACCGTGTATACCTTGCGCGTATATACTGGTTTACAGTTGAATTTGGTTTAATGCAAACCGAAGACGGCCTGCGTATTTACGGCGGCGGTATTTTATCAAGCCCAGGTGAAACTCAGTACGTATACTCAAACACGCCAGAAATTAGCCCAATGAATGTGCTTGATGTACTGCGTACGCCGTACCGTATTGATATTATGCAGCCACAGTACTACACCATAAATTCGATTCATGATCTGTTTGATATATCGCAAATGGATATTATGACTTTGGTTGAGCGAGCTAAAGAGCTTGGCTTGCACGACCCAAAATTTCCACCAAAAGAAAAATTAGCCAGTTAAACATTAATGCTAAAAAAGCTAAAAGTAAGGATTTAGAATGTCTTCATTAAGTGCACAAAAATGCGAAGCCTGTCACGTAGATGCGCCAAAAGTATCTGACGAAGAGTTAGCACAATTAATTACTAAAATCCCAGACTGGGTACCAGAAGTACGCGACGGCATTATGCAGCTTGAGCGTGTTTATAAATTTAAAAACTTTAAGCAAGCTATCGCGTTTACTAACAAAGTAGGCGACATGGCAGAAGACGAAGGCCATCACCCAGGTTTATTAACCGAGTGGGGCAAAGTAACGGTTACATGGTGGAGCCATTCAATTAAAGGCCTACACAAAAACGATTTTATTTGCGCAGCTAAAACAGACGACGTATTTAACGCGCTGTAGTTAAAAATTAATTGAGCGAACTAAAAAGGCACTTTTCAGCTGTCTCTTATACACAAATCCCTGCTAAGAAATTAGCGGGGATTTTTTTGAACTAAATCTCAATGTCATGATCAGATCTTCAAATCTTGTTTGAGGGCACATTATGATTAACGAACATACTCA
>NZ_JACJFA010000036.1:0-16452 GCF_014164345.1 Pseudoalteromonas sp. SG43-5 | reverse complement strand
AGTTTTTTGAGTTTTTTGAGTTTTTTGAGTTTTTTGAGTTTTTTAAAGCTAAAATTTTTTGGATATCTGCAAGTAATTTCTCATCATAACTCTGAACTAAAAACTCTTTAACCTCACCTAATAAAATTACTTTTTGTGGAGAGCATCCTCTTTTAATTACACTGACATTATGAGCGAGCCTTATTAAATTTTTTTGTTCTAACTCATCTAGGCAGTTCTTAAAATCTCTAGAACTAACCCCTATCATTTTATTAAGCTCTGCTAAAGAACATTCCAACATTTGCCCTTCAAGTTCAAATCCAAGACATAAGTACAGTTTCATAAAAGTCCAGTAAGAATTAGGAGACAAAGTAAGGATCTCTTCACTTGTTATAGAATTAATAGTACTCTCCAATTTTGAAAAACATCTCAGGTAACGTTACATGTCACAGAGGTAATTGGCAATGAGAAATACGAATGATAATAAAGTAAGTTTAATTTCATCATTTTTTGATGGATTAGATACTATACATAGAGAGTACTTTAAGACATGGGCATTATCGTATCTTTCTAAAAAGTCACCAGTTCATGCAAAAGCGTTTGAGCAATATTTGGCATCTGGGAATTCAGATAAATTAGATAAATACTTAGGCAAAAATAACAATAAAGGATTATTCCAAGCTGCTTGGCGACAAGCCAAAAGACGTAAATTTAATAAAGAACAAATAACACTAAACTTGAATCGCAGTGACTATAATAAGCTCCGATCCAGTGCCACTAGAAACAAGATGAATATGACCCAATATTTAATTAAGTTGATTATTGATAATGATAAGGGCGTATTATAGCTTGAATCAATCCGTCTATTTCTCATGCATGCCTTCGCAAATGAACTCACTCCACCAGCTCATTATAGACCTACGTTTTTCAAGGTAATCAGAGCGGTTATATGCCGCTCTTGTTTCATTTTCATCTGCGTGGGCTAAACAGGCTTCGACCAAAAGGCTATCGTAACCTTTTTCATGAAGGGCTGTAGAAGCAACGGAACGCAAGCCATGAGCCACCAGCTTATCTTTGTAGCCTAAGCTTCGCTTTATAGCTGCATTAACTGTGTAGGTACTGGCATGGCTCTTTTCATTACGCTCACTCGGGAATACATATTCATGGTGACCGCTGAGTGGTTTCATTTGTTCAAGTATTGCCAAAGTAGCAGGCGTTAAAGGTACTCGGTGCACTCTTCTGCGCTTCATTTCTTCAGCAGGGATCACCCATACAGCATCTTCAATATTAATATCGGCCCACTTAGTGCCTGCGGCTTCCTTTGAGCGAGTCATAGTGTGCAATTGCCACAAAATTAAAAGCTTTGTTTTGTTCTGAATGGTTTGTGAGCCATTCAGAGCGGTTAAAAAATCAGGTAGTTCTTCGGGTCTAATAGTAGCCATGTGCTCTACTGTATTTTTGGTAAATACTTTTATAATTTTTGCTAGTGGATTGGCATTGATAAAACCATGATTTACCGAGTAATCCATGATCTGGTTTAAGCTTTGGCAAATACGCTTAATTGTGGAGTGTTTTCCGTCAGTCTCAAGTGGTCTGAGAATTTCAATGGTATCAATCGCTGTAATGTTTTCTAAAGGCGTGTCTTTCAACTTGGGGAAAATATACATCTCAAGCGTTCGCCATTCCCTAGCTGCGTGATGAGGCGTCACAGTAGGCTGTTTGCGTTCAAACCAAAGCTCTGCGGCAGCATAAAATGTATTAGCTAGCTTCCTACTTGCTTCAAGCTTTTTCGCACTTTCGTATTCTTTAGGGTCAGTGCCTTTAGCTAAAAGCTGCATATAGTTTACTGCCACACTTCTGGCTTCAGCTAGAGTAACAGCAGGATAAGCACCTAAAGAAATTTTGGTAACTTTTTTATTAACTGTATATTTAAACCGCCAAGATTTAGTCCCATTCGCCCTAACGCGCAACACTAAGCAATTACCATCTGAAAAGGTTTGTTCTTTGCTTGTGGCTATAATTGATTTTATCTTGCGATCAGTTAAACGCATATTTCGCATAACCTATATATTCAGTTAATCACATGAGTATATAGTATTTTTAAAGCTGGGGGTACTGAGTGGGGTACTGAATGGTTCGGATTTAGTAATCATCATGCGGAATGTGGCGGAATGAAATAACGACAAACCACTGATTTTATTTATAAAAAATTCTTTCTGCGTATGCTGATGGAAGTTAATGCAAGCGCCCAGGGAACCACTGGATAGCCATTTTTAACTCCTAACGTATAATTAACCGCTATTTTAACTGGCAATTCATTTAATTGCGCTATACTGGCGCAAATTTTTTCAGATTAGTTGTTATGGCTCTTAAATCCACCATTATGAAAGTGCAGTTATCGCTTAGCGATATGGACCGCCACGTTTATCAAGATTTTAATTTAACCTTGGCTCAACACCCATCAGAAACCGATCAGCGGTTGATGATTCGCTTACTCGCTTTTGCGCTAAATAGCTGTGATGGTTTAGAATTTACTAAAGGGTTAAGTGCAGATGATGAGCCTGAACTTTGGCATGTAAGCTATAGTGAAGAAATAGAACTATGGGTTGAACTTGGCTTACCAGATGAGAAACGCCTTAAAAAAGCCTGTAATAAATCTAAAAAAGTGGTGCTATATACTTATGGTGAAAACAATCAAGCAATTTGGTGGCAAAAACATCAACCTAAATTGTATGAATTTAAAAATCTAAGTATTTTTAGCCTTGATTACGCAGCAACACAAGCACTTGCTGCTTTGGTTGATCGTGGAATTAAGCTCGCCATTTCCATTCAAGATGGTGAAGTATGGGTAAATACCGATACAACCAATATTGAAATAAAACCGCTACAGTTAATGTAATTACGGTAGTTATACCAATTGCATTAAATTAGTTATCTATTATAGCGACAAATAAATAAGTCGATAACAAGGCGAAAATTATGACATATAGTTGTTCTATCTAAATAATTTTTAACGCAGGTAGCGGATTATTTAATACGCTAGGATGATCATGTTTTTAATAAAATTGGTATTAGGGAGCATATGAAAGTTAAACACGTTATTGTTTTACATGGCTTGTATATGTCTGGCTTTGTTATGCGCCCACTTTGTTCACGACTTGAAGAGTCGGGTATGACGGTATTAAACATTACCTATAATACGCTCGACCCTCACCGCGATACCATATTTGCACAAATTGATGAGTGTATTTCTAACGAACCTGCAGCGCTTGTATGCCACTCAATGGGAGGGCTGATTGCACGTGCTTACCTAGAGGCAAACTCTCCTGCTAGCCAGAATATTACGAAGGTAATTACACTGGGTACTCCACATAAAGGCAGCCATATAGCGCAAAAAATGAAGCAAAAAGGGTTTGAATCATTTTTAAAAAATAGTGTTGAATTTTTGCTTACTAAAAATGGTAATTGGCCTTTTAAAGCTAAGCTTTATAGTATCGCAGGGGATTTACCTATTGGGCTTATGCCTTTAATAGTCAAAGGTAGCCAGTCAGATGGCACTGTATTACTAGATGAAACCAAACTTAAAGGTATGGCCGAACATAAAGTGTTTCATTTAAGCCATACCAGTATGATTTACTCGCGCCAAGTACTCGATTACATTTTAAAGTGCTTAAACGAGAAAGATTAATCCTCAGCATTGGCTGCTATTTTATAACTAATTAAAAATATCACAGCCAGTATCAGCGGAATGGGCGCCGCAATGTAACCAAAAAAATCTGAGTTCGCAAAGCTTGCTCCTGCTAAGTGCGCGACTAGCCCAAGCACAAATGCGATGACTGCAATTCCTACCACGATTAACTCTGCTTTATTTTGTTTCGCTGTTTTTGCATGCATGTTATCTCTCCTAATTATTTCGACAACATTATTATGCGCCGTTAGGGTGGATGATTTTTGACCTACATCAATAAAAAAATAGCTAAGTTATTACCTTGAATAAAGTTTGTTTTAGATCATGATTTATATGCTTCTGGGTTTTATTTATTTTTGAGGGGTAGTATTTTTATTAATCAGTCCCATTTCTATTAATAGTCTAAAGTGAATACAGGTATCAAAACAGCTAATAGGTTAAAACTATTAACTAGATACATTTAAACGATTTTACTAATTTATAGAAATTAGTAATACTTATCACAAGTTCACAAACAAACGGTTATTCAGGAGCAAGTTATGTCACATGTAAACGCAATTGGTCTAAACAGCGCAAAAAGCGAAGACATCATAAAGTCACTCAATACATTATTGAGTAGCTACCAGATTCAATACATGAATGCGCGTGGTTTTCACTGGAATATTAAAGGCCGTAACTTTTTTGAACTACACGTTAAGTTTGAAGAAATTTATAACTTGCTACTTCTAAAAGTAGATGAAGTTGCAGAACGTATTTTAACGTTAGATGGCGCACCACTACATGCATTTTCTGATTACCTTGAAGTAAGTAAAATTAAAGAAGCTAAAGGTATTAGTGATGGTGTTACAGCCGTAGAAAACCTACTTGCTGGTTACAGTACATTAATTCACATGCAGCGTGATATTTTAAGCCAAGCTGGTGATGCAGACGATGAAGGTACAGCCTCACTAATGAGCGATTACATTTCAGAGCAAGAGAAACTGGTTTGGATGCTAAAGGCTTACTTAGACTAAACCAGCAAAAAAAAGCCCTCAATGAAGAGGGCCACAAATAGGGATAAATCGTTAAATAATCAAGCGATTCGGTTACTATATTAGCCTCCTCCCAATACTAAACAACGCCCCTGTTACCAGTGGCGTTGTTTTGGGTTTAAGTGGGTGTAATGCTCATATATTGGGATAAACAATGTATAAGCATTACTACTACATTATTTTTCCCCATGAAAAAGCCCCAGCAATACTGAGGCTTTGTGAACGTTACGAATTAAGTAACTATATTAGTGTCGTTATTGTTGGTTAGAATTTACTTCTAAAACCTATGTAGAATGATTGACCAATTGGGTCATACGTACCTGCATCTGTTTCAGTACCAGTACTTGAACCGCTCACACCCGATAAAATGCGTGGTGGCTCTTTATCAAATAAGTTACTCGCACCAGCGTAAAGCTCTGTTGAATCGCTGATATGGTAACTTGCTTGAACATCATGATATGTCACTGAACCAATCCCTACTCCACCTGGAGCAATACCAAAACCACTTAAGAATTGATCATCAAAGTCTGCAGCGCCAATGTAAGTTAAGCTCCAGTTAAAATCAAAGTCGTTAAGTTTATAACCAAAGTTCCAGTTAGCTTTATGCTCTGATGCACCAATTTCTCCAGCAAACTCATCTTTATCAGCGCCTGGAAGTGGGATGCTATAACCATCAATTAGGTAAGTATAAGCAAGGCGAGTTCTAAACGCACCTGGGCCAATATCAGTAGAGTACGTTAGTGTTAAATCAACACCTTCTGTACCTAAACCACCACTGTTAGATACACCACTGTCAATAAACTCTAGTGAACCAGCACTATTATTACCTGATGGCGCACTACGACGAGTTACAAAGTCACAAAAGCTTGTATCGCCACCACCATAACATTGGTCAAGAATAAACTGACGAGGTGTTGATACGATTGCATCTGTAATTTCGATATCAAAGTAATCAAGCGTAATGTCTAGGCCTGATATTAGATTTTCTGGTGTAAATACTAAACCTACTGTTACAGAGTCACCAACTTCTTCTTTTAAATCTTGGTTGCCACGGTTAAAACCACTAATACCTTGTAAGTCAGACTGGTTAAGCGTGAACTCGCCATTTGAGGCGATATTAGTTGTAACACCAACATCTGTACGACAAGCATCACCTGCAGCACCACCGCCACTATTAGTAACACCTAAACATGGATCGTTTAAACCACTTGGGAAAGTTTGTGAAGGTGGAGAAAATAGTTCATCGATATTTGGAGCACGTGTTGAACGTGCACGGGTAGCACGTAAACGTAAGCTATCCATTACTTCCCAGTCTATACCCACGTTCCAACTTTCAGTATTGCCTACTGTTGAGTAGTCAGACAAACGAACTGCTGCATTCATTGTTACAGAATCAAGCACGGGGATGTTTGCTTCTACATAATATTCAGTTACATCAAACGAGCCTTCTGTTGCTGGAATTGCATTACCCGCATTAAGGCCAGCTTGCTGTAGAGCATCAAATTCACTACGTGAGAACTCTTCACGGTATTCAAAACCAGCAGCGATACCTACCGTACCTGCCGGTAAATCAAATAAATCACCTGAAATATTACCACCAATGATTTCTTGCTCAACCGACGTTGAAAGTGAGCTAGGTGCACTTACAAAATCAATAGCACCTTGCGATAGCGAATTGAAACCGTAAATGTCTACCGGCGCACAGTTAAAGCCACGTGCTGTCGCATCGATACAAATAGCCTCATCAGTAATACCATCACCATCTAAATCTTGGCTATCGATAACAGCCTCTAAACCTTGACGAAAGCTTTGTACGTTAACTAAACCACCAGAAACTTGCTGCTCTTTTGTTTTACCGTATACATAGTAAGTATCGTAGAACCAACCATCTGCTATTTCACCTTGAAAGCCTAGTGCTAAACGGAATGTGTCACGCTCAGCTCGTGCTCCACGGTTACCGATATCACTTAAGCGCTTTGCAAAAAAGATATCACGCATACCATCACCGTCGGTGTCGGTTGCTGCGTTATATATATCATCAGGTACAAATGCGTTACGCAATATTTCACCGTTTACATTAAATTCAATTGGTACTTGGCCATTTGCATAGATGTCGTCAGAGGCAAAAGGAAATGGCTCTAATTCAGAAACGGTTGTTGTTGCAGCGTAAGTACCTTCATAAAAAAAGCTATGCTTGTCGCTTAGCTCGTAGCTACCATTTGAGGCAAATAAGTAACGTTCTGTAGGTATCGCTATCGTACGTACGCCACTTCGGTTAAAACCATTTGCAGCTACGCCATCGCCACCGTTAGTACTAAACGAGTTTTGTAGGGTGTTTGCATCATTAAACGTAAATGTTTCATCCCCAGCGCTAAAGCGACCCTGTGGCGGAAATGAAGATAAAAATGGACTTACAGCATCAAATACAGAGCCTGGGTTTGCTACTGGATCATCTTCAAAGAAGATACCTGAAAATTGGTCTACTGCCGAGCGGTCACGGTCACGTGAAAAAACAGCACCTTGATCAGAATACCCAAGATGGAACATCGCGTGCCCTTTCCCATCTGAGCTTGATAAGCCTGAGGTAAAGTTAAATTGGCGTGATTCATCATCGCCTTCGCTTGATTCACCATATTGGCCTTCGAATTCAATACCTTCAAAATCATCTTTTAGTACAAAGTTAACTACACCAGCAACAGCGTCAGAACCATAAACAGATGAAGCACCACCTGTCATAATTTCAACACGTTCGATGAATTGACTCGGAATAGTATTTAAATCGACAGCAGAGCTACCTGGTACACCTGATACATAACGACGACCATTCACTAAAACCAATGTGCGGTTAGAGCCTAAATTACGTAAATCAACAGTAGCAACACCCGCACTTGCGGTATTAAAGTTTGAGTTAGTACGGCTAATAGCTGGTGTACCAAATGCAGGGTTCTCTAATAATAAGTCTTGAATATTTAACGACCCTGATGCATCAATAGCAGCACTATCTACAACTTGAATAGGAGCCGATGACATTGCCTCAGCTGAACGAATTCGAGAACCTGTAACTTGTACGCGTTCTATTTTAGTTATTTCGTCATCTTCTGCTGCAACACCTTGAAATGAAAAGCTTGCAAGTATCGCGCTGCTTAGCGCAACTGTTAACGACGATTTTTTAAATAATCGCGCGCTACCTTTGTTAGTTAATGTCATATAATTCCCCTGAATTGTTATTTTTGTAACTAAATGGTTACTTCGCGGATTACAGTAAGGGGATTTATTTAAACACTCTACGGGCATTATTTATGAGGCGTAGTCTTTGGTACGAATAGCAGGTTTTATGGGATGAATCAGTACGTCACAATTATTTTATAAATATATTGTACTTTTCATAACAGTTTTTCCGCTAAGCACGGTCTTTGTTACTATATACAGCAAGAGATATAAAATAATGATCGCTTCTTTTCATGCATTAACTTTTGTTAGTAACACTAAGTTTGCAACATTTTTAACAAAGGGTGTGCAAGATCACCGACACTTTGAATCTCAATCTTTTCTTCAAACAAATAGATTAGATCAAATAGACACAGATCAATACAATGTACTGTTTTACGAACTAACCAACCTAGCTGACCCTATGCAAATAGTGCATTTAACTGAGCTTGCTAAAAAGCTGAAGTTAGTCATTATTGCTCAATCGGGACATTTTGCGAGTTTTGCCTTTGAAGTTGGCGCTGTAGATTTTTTAATATTAGATTCAACTGCATCACGTATTGATAAATGCTTTGATAAGCTGATTCACCTTTGCCCGATTGCAAGTGCGGCCGAACGCCAATACCAGCAAAGCACACAAGCTGAAAAGCCATCATCACACATTGTGGTTAAAGATGTCGGTAAGGTAAGGCTAATTGATATCAATGATATTATTTGGATAAATGGCGCGGGCAACTATGTAGAGCTGCATTTTACCCAAGGTAATACGCCGGTACTACATCGCGAAACCATGAAAAATATTGAACAACAACTAGAACCACAAGGGTTTGTTCGCATTCATCGCTCAACGCTGGTAAGAAGACAAGCTATTTGCGAACTGATGCCTACTGACAGTGGCGATTATAAAGTAAGGCTGAAAAACGATATGTGTTTAAACCTTTCACGGCGCTATAAAGGGTGTTTAGAGAGTATTATAAGCCCTTTTCAATAGCGGTTTATAATACTCATGTTAGTTACCAGTTCTGTTTTATATAACTGTCATTTGGGTGCACTAATAAATAGCTTTCGGTATCTTTATAAAAATTAACTTCTACATCGCTATTTTTCCATACTTTTTCAAACATATTTTTAGCTATGATATTAATGTTTATATAATCAACTCGTTGATAGCCACGTTCTTTTACACCGGCAAAATAGGCCTCTAATGAATCGAGGCCATCCAAAGTTAACAGCTCAAACTCTTTTAAATTAACAACCACAAACTTAATCGTATTTTCAGGGTGAGTGCTCAACTCCTGAACAACTCCATTAGTTAACAGCGTAATGCCTTCATTGTTAAAGCTCCCCTTTAATTCTAAATACATCAGAGGGGGCTGTGAACAAATCTGAAATTCACCATGTGCTCCAAACATAAATCGCCTTACATATATCAACTTCTATATATAGGATAATACAATTTTCTGATTTTGCAGTTAATTTAATAAAGCAATAAAAAAGGCCATTTCGAGTGCTTTTTCCTCTAAACTTTTAAAGCGACCTGATGCACCACCGTGCCCTGCATCCATATCGGTTTTAAATACTAAAATATTACTATCTGTTTTAAGCTCACGCATTTTTGCAACCCACTTCATAGGCTCCCAATACTGCACTTGTGAGTCATGAAGGCCGGTAGTAACGAGTATGTTCGGATAGTTTTGGGCGCGAATATTGTCATACGGCGAGTAAGCTTCAATTACATCATAAAACTGAGGCTCATTTGGATTACCCCATTCATCGTATTCATTTGTTGTGAGCGGAATACTCTCATCAAGCATCGTGGTTAATACATCTAAAAATGGTACATGACAGCCAACACCGCAATATAACTCTGGTGCTTGGTTTACAACTGCCCCCATCAGTAAACCACCTGCACTGCCGCCTGAGGCAAATACCTTGCTGCTATCACAATAGCCTTGTGCAACAAGCGCTTTTGTCACATCAATAAAGTCACTAAAGCTATTTTGTTTATACTCTTTTTTACCTTGTTCGTACCACTGACGACCTAGCATTTCAGAGCCTCGAACATGTGCTATTACATAAACAAAACCACGATCGAGCAAGCTCAGCGATGAACTTGAAAAACTAGGATCAATCGTATAGCCATAGGCGCCATAGCCGTATTGAAATAACGGATTTGTGCCATCTTTTTTAAAGCAGTCTTTTCGATAAACAACCGATACGGGTACTTTCACTCCGTCGCGAGCAGTGACCATTAATCGCTCCGACTGATAGTCATCGGCATTAAAACTACCGAGTACTTTTTGCTGTTTAAGTAGTGTTTTTTCGCCGGTTGCTAAATCAACATCATATAAAGAACCTGGTGTTGTTAAGCTTGAGTAATAAATACGCGCAGTGCGAGTGTCTGGCTCTGGGTTCATTGCTATTGCAGCATAATAACAAGGATCGGCAAACTCAAGTGCCATACGATCCCCTTGCCTATTAACAACTACAAATCGAGCTTGCCCTTGTTCGCGTTCACTCAATACTAAAAAGTCATTAAATAACTCGACACCTTCAAGCAGGACATTTTCTCTGTGAGCTGTATGCTCAACCCATTGTGTTTTATCAGCAATCGTTTCGTTTGTTGCCGTCATTAATCTAAAGTTTTTAGCTTGCCAGTTAGTCACAATATAAAATGTGTCACCTAGCTTATCTACGTCAAACTCGTGGCCATCTTCACGCGGCATTAATGCTTTAAATTCGCCAGTGGGATTATTAGCATCAAGCACCCATGTATCGTTGGTCTCTGTCGATGCTAAATCAATAATAATTAAGCTTTCATCGCGGCTTTTACCAAGTCCCATAAAAAAGCTGCTGTCTTGCTCTTCGTAGACCATTACGTCTTGGCTTTGCTCGCTGCCAAGCTCATGCCTAAATACTTGGTATCCTAATAGCGTTTTTAAATCTTTTTTTACATAAAAAACAGTTTTATTGTCGTTAGCCCAAACAACTTGTCCTTCTGTATTTTCAAGCACATCAGGAAGCATTTCACCGGTCGCTAAGCTTTTAAAGCGAACATTATAAATACGACGACCTTCAGTATCTTCAGAGTAAGCCATAAGCTGCTCGCATGGGCTTAGTGCGACTTCGCCCAGCTCAAAAAACTCAAATCCTTCAGCTAATACATTCACATCGAGTAAAAGCTCTTTATTATCGGCCTTTATGCTCGTACTTCTATAATGACGCGAGTATTCATCATCACCACGAACTTCTGAGTGATACCAGTATTTCCCGTCTTTAACGGGTACCGAATTATCATCTTTTACAATGCGTGCTTTTAACTCTTCAAAAAGTGTATTTTGTAGTGGCTTCATAGCAGCTAACTGTTCATCGCAGTACGCATTTTCAGCATGTAAATGCGCAAGTACTTGCTCACCCTGGCGATCGTCATCGCGCATCCAATAGTAATTATCGGTACGTATTTTATTGTGGGTACTTAATGTATGGGCTTGCTGTTTAGCAATCGGGAAATTAGGTAATAAACTTAAAGAGTAGTCAGGACGAGACACAACAAAACCAATTAAAAAAATAATGTGATTTGCAGTTTATCATAAAAATAAAAAAGCCCATCCAATAGTTGGATGGGCTAAAACGGTAAACGCTTCATTACTAAAACCGCTATACCTTTGGGAAGATAATTTAAGCTTTATATTTGCTGCCAAGCCATAGCCCAGCTTTGCCCTACACCGGGTTCGAACATAGACTTATTATCGTCATTCGTGCGGCAAAACTCATTAAATGGCCAAGGCCTGCATTGATACACATGCCCAGTTTTTGGCTGCAATACCTTTGTACCCGCATTATAGTTTTCACAATTTTCAGGGTACACGTAATCATAAGTATCAAGGTTCTTAACAACACGCTCATCGCATTTTGCAATACAATGAAAGTCGACGTGTGCTTTACATATACCACTGCTTTGCAAAGCAAAAATTTCATTATTTCTATAGGCTACAATTAAACCCTGTTCGGTCATTTTACCTGCGCTAACCAGAGGAACATGCACATTAATATGCTCGGCAACTAAACGTGGCCATGCGTGAGGCTCACCTTGCTCAAGCGAGGTGATCTTGTAATCAAATGATAAACTAACCAGCTCTCCTTGCATGTCGTAAAAGGTTACACTCACCACATCACCAATAAATAATTGGGTATGATGATTTAAGCAACCTATTGTTGACCACTTTCCACAGGCCAACGACGTATGCATAAACACGGCAACACCTTAAGAGTTACAAAATTTTATCCATAGACTATGGATACACAAAAAATACACTGAGGGCAAGTGATACATAACAACACGTTATGCAGTAGTCCCGCTACCATAGCTTTTAAAAAGCCTTAGACCGGAAACTTTGCGTCCTAACCTTTCGGCTAGTTTGCCAGCAATGCGGCGATTATAATTCGACCCCGCATAACAATCAAACAAAAGAATGTAACCAAAAACAAAAACCAACCCTTTAAGGTTGGTTTAATGTGTTTTTAACTAAACAAATAAGTTAAAGGCTCTTTCGCCCACGTAAATACCAGCAACACCAATAAAGATATAAATATTAACCACGCAGGCCAAGACGCTTTAGTTACTTTAGCCTCAGAGTCATCCGCTTTTAACTCTTTTGAGCCTGTGATCATCGCCTTAACTAGCGGTTTGCCTTTTATTCTATAAATGATAATAGCCAATACGTGCAAGCCAATAGCATAAAGTAAAATGTCAAAATTCAGCTCATGTAGCCAATTGGCAAAATCAATCGTATCGCTAGACACATATTGAGCAAGCGGCCCGTCAGTTAAAATACCATCACTGCTCATTAAGCCACTTACAAGTTGCGTTATGATCAATATAAAAAAAACTATCACCATACAGCTGCCGGGTGCTGAATGGCCTAACGATTCGCTTGGTGTTTTTAGCGCCTTTAAAATAGCACGAGGAGAGTGCAGTAACCCACTTAATCTCGCGGTTTTACTACCAATAACACCCCATATTAAACGTGTTACTATAAGTGCTAAAGTAAAAAAACCAGCGACAAAGTGAAGCTCAATCATGCCCTCTTCAATACTAAAATAAAGCACTGCAATACTTACAACCAAAAACCAATGAAAGCATCTAATAAACCCATCCCACACTTTTAACGTCGTCATTGTGCCTATCCTTAAAAAAAACAGTATTATTTAATTTGTTAACTACTTTAACATCATAATATTAAGGTATCCTTATGAGCCATTCTACAAGCCGTGAGAGTAAATATCATGCAACCAGTTAAAAAAGCTATTTTAAAAGGCTTTTTAGATATGCTACCACTGTGTTTAGCCGTTGTTCCTTGGGGTATTTTATGCGGCTCTTTAGCGATTCAAAATGGTTTTAGCGCCTTTGAAACCCAAGCAATGTCGTTATTAGTATTTGCAGGCTCTGCACAGCTTGTTGCGATTGAACTTATGGCGGGCAACACACCATTGCTCACAATTTTATTCACAACATTTATTATTAGCTCTCGGCACTTTTTATACGGTTTAGCTGTGCGTCATAAGGTCATTGATCAACCTATGCGTTGGCGCTTACCGGTGAGCTTTGTTTTAACCGACGAGCTGTTTGCGTTTTCTCATCATCGAAAAGCATATAGAACAAAAACACGCTTAATATACGCATTGAGCGCTGGTTTTAGCTTTTATATTGCATGGAATATTTGGACGTTAATTGGCATTGTAGCGGGCACAATACTGCCCGACTTAACTAATTTAGGGCTCGACTTTGCGATTGCTGCCACGTTTATCGCGTTGGTTATTCCGGGAATCAAAAATTTGGCCTCACTCGTTACGGTAATTGTAGCAGGCGTTAGCGCAACGCTTTTAAAAAGTACCGGATTTGAGTTATGGCTTGTTTGCTCAGCGCTGCTGGCAATGGCCGCAGGTTATAGCACAGCAAGGCTAACCGCTAAAAAGGAAGCAACGCTATGATGACAACTATTTTACTCATGGCGTGCATTACATTTTTTACGCGTTATTTATTTTTACACCGCGCTTTACCGTTTAAAGTAGGTCCTAAAATGCAGCAATTTTTAAGCTTTAGCGCACCTGCGGTGCTTACAGCAATTTGGGTGCCTATCGTGTTTTTGAATGAAGATGGCATTAACTTAAACTGGCAAAACCCTTATTTAAGCGCAGCGATAGTCGCCATCATTGTTGCCTATAAAACACATAATATTTATTACACAACGCTTGCCGGTATGGGGCTATTTCTGATTTTAAATTAGAGCGCTCTTTATACTTTATGAAATACTGTACTCAGGTTAAAATACCTATAACAATAATAAAAAAGACGCCAATATGCACAAATTCCATCAATTAAGCGCAACAAGCTTGCAGGGTCAACCTATTAACTTTAGTGATTTTGAAGGTAAGGTTGTGCTTATTGTTAATACCGCAAGTAAATGTGGATTTACCTACCAATACGAGTCGCTGCAAGCTTTGCATAATAAATATGCCAGCCAAGGTTTAGTTATTTTAGGGTTTCCGTGTAATCAATTTGGTCAGCAAGAACCCGGCGACGCTACACAAATAGAGCAAGGGTGTTTAATTAATTTTGGTGTGAGTTTTTTAATGGCGGCCAAAGTAGATGTAAACGGTAAGCATGCTCACCCAGTCTTTCGTTTTTTAAAATCGGCTTTACCTGGTTTTTTAACACGTAAAATAAAGTGGAATTTTACTAAATTTTTAATTGCTGCAGATGGCACGCCAATTAAACGTTATGCACCTTTTACTAAACCAGAAAAGCTAGAACTTACAATTCAAAAAGCTTTGGCACAAACTAAAAATGCGCTTTAAAAAGTAATAAAGAGGCGCAAGGCCTCTTTATTGCCAATACTACTGAAACTTAAACATACGCATAACTGCACATTTAAACTCTCAATATTAATTGGTATTTTATTTATACTAGTGAAATTTAATCGGTGTAATCGCTTAAATCATCTTCGCCTAGATTTTTACGCAAGCGTTTTTGCTCAAGGTAGTCTTCCAACTTCTTTTTAACCTTTTGCTTGTTCTTATCGTGTTGATTACGGCCGAGCATTTCGTACTCGTCTTCAACAAAATCGTCATCTAGCGCATCGTAACTAAATGTCTTACCCACAACCCACTCCATAAAGTGTTTGAGACCAACCAAGGATTTTATTATCGCAATAGTCGGTAAAATTAAAATGTTTAACGTCAAAATGCTGTGCAAATTAACATCAAAATAAAGCCACGTGACTACTGTAAATAGTCTTCATGTCAGTAATGTGAATAAATAGCGCTAAATTTGAATTGAGGAAAGTGAGAGTTTTTTATCGTATCGATAAATAAAATTTATTAATTTTTATTAGTTAGCCAATTTGACTAAAAAATAGTTATTTATTAATTAATTTCATTTACTAAAAAACAAACAAAAACAGTTAAGCATATGTTTTATATTAAAAAATAAAACTGGCATCAAACTTGTTATTAATTAATCGTCATCAACAAAAAGTAGAGAACAAACATGAAAAAATTACTATTAGTTAGCGCATTAATTTGTTCACCAGCCGCTATGGCTCATAACGATAACGATTCTGCAATTTCATTTAGTAATGATGAATGTAACGTCGAATTTAAAAATGATGTGCGCATTAAGCCAAACGAATTGGAAATTTTTACCGCCAACAATAAAACCATGCAGTTTAATAGCCATGGTGACTTAACCGTAAATGGCGAACTTGTAGCGCTGAATAGTTCGCAGCGCGACGCGCTAACCAAGTACTCTGATAGCTTACGCACTCAATTACCTGAAGTAGCTAATATAGCGCTTGAGGGTGTTAAAATTGCCGGAGTAGCATTAGAAGAAGTAGGCAATGCATTTAATATTGACGGTCTTGATAATATGTCTGAGCTTATGGATGACATTAAAATCGAAGTAGAAAACACATTTTACCAGCAAGGTACATTTGTGATGGGCCAACAAAGTTTTAATCAATTTGGCGAAAACTTTGAACAACAATTTGAGCAGCAGATAGAAACAGCGGTTGAATCAGCAGTGATGCAATCAATGGGCAGTATTTTAGTAGCTTTAGGTTCTGAGTTACTTGGTTCAGGCGGTGATATGGATGCCTTTGAACAACGTATGGAAAATATGGGTGCACAAATAGAAGAAAAAGTAGAGCTACATGCAAGCGCACTTGAAGAACGTGCCAACTCTTTATGTGGAAACTTTGCTGATATTGCAAAACAAGAAGAGCAATTAGTAATGCAAGTGCCTGAGCTTGAAGGTTACCAGTTATTTAGCTTTAAACAAAATTAGTACAGCAAACGTTATTTAACATCCCTTTGGCAGCACTTAAGTTTACTTAAATGCTGCTTTTTTGTGTTTCGCAAACTTATACCAACCTGCATAAATCTTTGATCAATTTAACGAATTAAATTGCACTATAACGTCGTTAAAAATTTTTTATTTAGAACAACTAGATACAAAAACTTTTGCCTAGTTCTAGCGTAATTTTCTTA
>NZ_JACJFA010000035.1:0-19867 GCF_014164345.1 Pseudoalteromonas sp. SG43-5 | reverse complement strand
TATTCAAAGGCCGCTATTTTATAAATAGCGGCCTTTTTTTGTAAAGTTTAGAAATAAAAAAGCCGCTTACTTTTACAAGTAAGCGGCTTTTAAATTTAAACCGATATTTATACTAATTTAGCAAGAATATCGTTAAATGTAGTGCTTGGACGCATTGCTTTAAAGGCTGCATCATCGTTAGGCTGGAAGTAACCGCCTAAATCAACTGCAGGGCCTTGCGCATCGTTAAGTTCACTTACGATTTGCTCTTTATTAGACTCAAGGTCGCTAGCGATTTGAGTAAACTGTGCTTTAAGTTCACTGTCATCATTTTGCTTAGCAAGTTCTTGTGCCCAGAATAAAGATAGGAAGAAATGAGAACCACGGTTATCAATTTCTTTCACTTTACGTGAAGGCGATTTGTTTTCAGCAAGGAACGTACCTGTTGCTTTATCTAGGGTATCAGCAAGTACTTGTGCCTTGTTGTTACCAGCAGTTACGCTTAAGTGCTCAAGTGATGCAGCAAGTGCTAAAAATTCACCTAAAGAATCCCAACGTAAGTGGTTTTCTTTTTCGAACTGTTGAACGTGCTTAGGTGCAGAACCACCCGCGCCAGTTTCAAATAAGCCACCACCGTTCATAAGTGGAACAATTGAAAGCATTTTAGCACTTGTACCCAATTCTAAAATTGGGAATAAATCTGTAAGGTAATCACGTAGTACGTTACCTGTTACAGAAATCGTGTCTTTACCTTCTTTAATACGCGCTAGTGAGAACAATGTTGCTTCAAGCGGTGCTAAAATTTGAATATCTAGGCCAGCTGTATCGTGATCTGGTAGGTATTTATTTACTTTTTTGATTAGCTGCGCATCATGTGCACGGTTTTCGTCTAACCAGAAAATAGCTGGAACGCCTGTTGCGCGTGCACGATTTACTGCAAGCTTAACCCAATCTTGAATTGGTGCGTCTTTAACCTGACACATACGCCAGATATCGCCTTGCTCAACACTGTGCTCAAGTAATGTATTACCATTTGCATCAACAACACGGATAGAACCGTCCGCTTTTGCTTCAAATGTTTTGTCGTGTGAACCGTATTCTTCAGCTTTTTGAGCCATAAGGCCAACGTTTGGAACGCTACCCATTGTTGTTGGATCAAACGCGCCATTTTCTTTACAAAAATCGATAGTTGCTTGGTAAACACTTGAGTAACAACGATCAGGAATTACAAAGCTAGTGTCTTGTAATTTTCCATCGTTATTCCACATTTGACCGCTTGAACGGATTGCTGCAGGCATAGATGCATCGATGATCACGTCACTTGGTACGTGTAAGTTTGTAATACCACGGTCAGAATCAACCATAGCAATAGCAGGGCGGTTAGCGTAAACAGCTTGAATATCTGCTTCAATTTCTTCGCGCTTAGCATCGTCTAATGTTTGGATTTTAGAATATACGTCGCCTAAACCATTATTTACATCCACACCTAGCTCTTCAAAAAGCTCACCGTGTTTAGCAAATACATCTTTGTAGAATACTTTAACAGCGTGACCAAAGATAATTGGATCAGATACTTTCATCATTGTCGCTTTCATGTGAAGCGAGAACAAAACACCTTTCTCTTTAGCAGCGTCAATTTCTGCAGCTAAGAAAGCTTGAAGCTTAGAAGCGCTAATGCTTGATGCATCAATAACTTCGCCAGCTAAAAGAGGTGTGCTTTGTTTAAGAACAGTAACGTCACCGTTAGTTGCAACATGTTCAATACGCACATCAGTGGCTGTATCAACAGTTACTGATTTTTCTGAACCGAAGAAATCGCCTTCGCTCATACTTGCAACGTAAGACTGAGAATCTTTGCTCCACGCACCCATTGAATGTGGGTTGTTACGTGCATATTCTTTTACAGAGCCTGGCGCGCGACGATCTGAGTTACCTTCACGTAGTACAGGGTTTACTGCACTGCCTTTAATTTTGTCGTAAGCCGCTTGAATTGCTTTTTCTTCATCATTTTTAGGTTCCACAGGGTATTCTGGAAGAGCGTAACCTTTTGCTTGAAGCTCTTTAATTACAGCGCGAAGCTGTGGTACAGATGCACTGATGTTTGGTAATTTGATGATGTTTGCTTCTGGTGTTTTAGCAAGCTCGCCAAGTTCAGCAAGTGCATCACCAATGCGTTGTTCTTCTGTTAAATAATCAGGGAAGCTAGCAATTACACGACCTGCTAATGATATGTCGCGAGTTTCAACTTCAACACCTGCCGCATTTGTATATGCTTGGATGATCGGTAGCAACGAATAAGTTGCTAGTGCCGGAGCTTCGTCCGTTTTTGTATAGATAATTTTTGATGTCATCATCATTCCTAGATAGTCGACCGATAAGGTCTTATTCAACAATGCAAAGAAAATCATTACTTATGAGTGAGTACATATTATTAAACAAGTTAATAAACACGTACGCTCGTAATGAGTAGTTTGTTAGGTGTTGGTACTCAGCGTTGCTCTTTTATAAAAGCAGAATAGTCACACCTGACGAACTGGAATCGTATTTATAGCTAAAAAATTAACAAAAATAAATCAGCCTTTAGCCTAGTACATATAAAAGAGGCGATAAGGTGTTATGCGCAATTTTTAGCACCAAGAGTGTAACAAGCTTAAATAAAAAGGGCTAGAGTTTGAGCATGCCCAATAAGCAGTTAAACAATCAACTCTTAGAACATTGGGGTATATAAAATAAATTCAAGGAAAAGGGTTGAATTTGAATGAAAAGAGGCAATAAATAAGAGAAGAAGAGATAAGTTAGTATGCTTAAGGAATTAAGCGAGGATCTTAAAAGGTCGCTCGCTTTAGTCGAACAAAACAATCGTCACTCAATAATGTCACCATCTGGGGCAATATTTTTAGCGTGTAGGCCTTTAGGCCCTTGTTCTAATTCGAATGTTACATCTTGACCAGCTTTAAGCGTTTTATAGCCGTCCATTACAATTGTTGAGTAATGAGCGAAGATATCATTCTCGCAGCCGTCTTCTACGATGAAACCAAAACCTTTGGCGTTGTTGAACCATTTAACTTTACCACAAGCCATACTTCTACATCCTTCAATAAGTTGACTAATTTAGTTATTCTAAACCGTATAATTTGCTAGACTGACTAAGGTTTAATCAATCTATGTTTGACTGTAGTTTATTTAGCCAACCAGTCAAGTGTTTTGAGTTATTTTTTAACATTTTATTTATTTTTTATTCAAGTTTGCTTGAGTTACAAAGACAAGACTATATTTAATTATGAGTGGTATGAAAGATTCAGGTGTTATCGACACAGTTCGCGACAGTGAAAAGCAAAAGCTACAGCCGCCGCGAAAATATAAAGTTGTTTTAAATAACGACGACTACACGCCGATGGACTTCGTAATTGAAGTTTTAACGACGTTTTTTAATATGGATAGCGATAGAGCAACCGATGTGATGCTTCAGGTTCATGAAAAAGGTAAGGGTATTTGCGGTGTTTACAGCGCCGATGTTGCCCACACCAAAGTTGAACAAGTTAACCGTTACTCACGGGATAACGAGCATCCACTGCTTTGTAGTTGTGAGCAGGAATAATACCAATTTAATACAATTGGTATAAATACCAATTAGGGTGATCAAACATCCGATTGTTGTGGTATAAATTATTATCTCAGTAAGGGGTTGCCAATGCTAAACAAAGACTTAGAACTCACTTTAAATGCCGCGTTTCGTGAAGCGCGCACTCGCCGTCATGAGTTTATGACCGTAGAGCACCTTTTACTTGCGCTATTAGATAATCCTTCTGCAGGAGAAGCCTTAAACGCGTGTGGTGTTAATCTTTCAGGCTTAAAAACCGAATTATTAGAATTTATTGACGAAACAACACCTGTCATCCCAGATTTAGAAGAAGAGCGTGAAACTCAGCCAACGCTTGGTTTTCAGCGTGTATTACAACGTGCTGTTTTTCATGTGCAATCGTCAGGAAAAAACGAAGTGACGGGTGTCAATGTGCTGGTTGCTATTTTTTCTGAGCAAGAGAGCCAAGCTGTTTATTTACTTAAAAAGCATGATGTATCGCGCTTAGATATAGTTAACTTTATTTCGCACGGTATTTCAAAAGCTGATGATGAACTAGGCGACGACAGCGATGATATACATGAAGAAGTGCAAGAAGTTCAAAACGAAGAAGCAAGTAAGCTAGACAGCTTTACAACTAACTTAAACGCTCAGGCTCGTGAAGGTAATATTGACCCACTGATTGGGCGCGACAGCGAAGTAGAGCGCACGGTACAAGTATTGTGTCGTCGTAAAAAGAATAACCCATTACTTGTTGGTGAAGCGGGCGTTGGTAAAACCGCCATTGCTGAAGGTTTAGCGTACCGTATTGTGAACGAGCAAGTACCAGAAGTAATTGCAGATGCAGTTGTGTACTCACTAGATATGGGGGCATTGCTTGCAGGTACTAAATACCGTGGCGATTTTGAAAAGCGCTTTAAAAGCTTATTAAAAGAGCTTCAGGCACAACCTGGGTCTATTTTATTTATTGATGAAATACATACCATAATAGGTGCTGGCGCAGCGTCTGGTGGCGTTATGGACGCTTCAAACTTACTTAAACCACTTCTTTCAAGTGGTAAGTTACGTTGTATGGGTTCAACCACTTACAATGAGTATAAAAATATTTTTGAGAAAGACCGTGCATTAGTACGCCGTTTTCAAAAAATTGATGTACTTGAACCAAGTGTTGCTGATACCACTAAAATTTTAAATGGATTAAAAGAGCGTTACGAAGAGCACCATGGTATTCGCTACACTCAAAAAGCATTAAAAGCAGCTGCTGAACTTAGTGCTAAATACATTAATGAGCGCCACTTGCCAGATAAAGCAATTGATGTAATTGATGAAGCGGGAGCTAACCAACGTTTACAGCCTAGTTCTAAACGTAAAAAAACCATTGGTGTGGCTGATATAGAGCTAATAATATCGAAGATGGCACGTATTCCACCACAAAATGTGTCTTCAACAGATAAAGAGACGCTTAAAAATCTAGACCGTAATCTTAAAATGCTTGTGTTTGGACAAGATCAATCTATTGATGCACTTACATCGGCTATTCGTTTATCTCGCTCGGGTTTATCAAGCGAAGAAAAACCAGTGGGTTCGTTCTTGTTTGCAGGCCCAACAGGTGTTGGTAAAACAGAAGTAACTAAGCAACTTGCTAAATGTATGGGTGTTGAGTTTATTCGTTTTGATATGTCTGAGTATGTAGAGCGCCACGCAATCAGCCGACTAATTGGTGCTCCACCAGGATATGTTGGTTTTGAGCAAGGCGGGTTATTAACCGAGGCGGTTATTAAAAACCCACATGCGGTTGTACTTTTAGATGAGATTGAAAAAGCGCATCCAGATATTTACAATATTTTACTACAAGTTATGGATCACGGTACGTTAACCGATAATAACGGTCGTAAAGCTGATTTTAGAAATGTAGTGGTTGTAATGACTACCAATGCGGGCGTACAAGAAACTACGCGTAAGTCGATTGGTTTTACAGAGCAAGATCACACGCACGATGCAATGGGCGAAATTAATAAAGTTTTCTCGCCAGAATTTAGAAACCGTTTAGATAACATTATTTGGTTTAACCACCTTGAACGTGAAGTTATTTTACTGGTGGTTGATAAGTTTATTGTGGAACTGCAAGCTCAGCTTGATAAAAAATCGGTTAATCTTGAGCTTACGCCTAAAGCGCGTGAATGGCTCGCAGATAAAGGTTATGACAAGGCTATGGGTGCACGACCAATGGCACGTGTTATTCAAGAAGAGCTTAAAAAGCAATTAGCTAATGAAATACTGTTTGGTGAACTTGTTGATGGCGGTACAGTTAAAGTATCGGTTAAAGACAAGAAGATCCGCTTTGATTACGAGAGCAATTTAACGCCAGCGTAAAACGTTAATTACACAACTAAGTTAAATAAAAATGGCCCGCTAAATAATAGCGGGCCATTTTTTTGCCATTTTTATAGGCAACAAAAAACCCAGTAAAAACTGGGTTTTTTGTTTATTAAATGTAATTGCTAGTCAATGTCTATCAATTACATTTAATAAACGCTTAAAGCTAGTAAAACACTAGCCAAAAACTAAATCTCGTTTACGCACTTACTTAGCGAGCACGGAATACGATACGACCCTTTGATAAATCGTAAGGAGTCATTTCTACCGTTACTTTATCGCCGGTTAAAATACGGATATAGTTTTTGCGCATTTTGCCTGAAATGTGAGCCACAACTACGTGACCATTTTCTAGCTCAACTCGGAACATTGTATTTGGTAAAGTATCAAGGACTGTCCCTTGCATTTCGATTACGTCTTCTTTCGCCATGTTTAGCGTAACACCTCTTTAATAGTTAAACGCTGCAGATTTTGCCCAAAATACACCAATAAGTAAAGGCGCAGGGGCTATATTTGCAAATTAAATAGCCACCCACTCATCATTGAGCTGTTTTTGAGCTGGTAAAAACTGAGTTTTGTACTTCATTTTATCGCATTCATCAATTTGATAGCCTAAGTACACGTATTGCTTATTTTGCTCTTTTGCAAATTTAAGCTGCTCTAATATCATCACAGAGCCTAAACTATAGTGTTCAAAGTCGGGGTCAAAAAAAGTATAAATTGCAGAAATAGAGCTGTTCATACAATCAGTTACGGCAACTGCGGCTAAAGTATCTTGGTGCCATAGTTCAATAAATGTGATTTTGAGCCAACTGCAAAGTAAAAAGCTTTGAAACTGTTCTTTTTCAGGAGGATACATACTTCCATCCTGATGGCGCATCGTTATGTATTTACTATAGAGCGGATAATACTCAGGGCGTTCTTGCATCGAGTATTTCACTTCAAACTGGTTTTTTGCTTTGTTTAGTTTACGTTTTTGCGATTTTGAAGGGATAAAGTCTTGTGCTAATACACGTACAGAATTACATGCACTGCATATTGGGCAGTGTGGACGATATATTTGGTTACCACTGCGACGAAACCCTAAGCCTAATAATGACTCAAATTTGTCTGTGCTGTAGCAACTAGGATCAAGAATAACTAATAGTTGCTCTTGTCTGTTGGGTAAATAACTACAGTCAAACTCTTGGGTTAAACCAACACGTGCAGGAAGTTGCTCATTCATAGATTGCGTCAAGTTCTTGTGGCTCCCACATAATAGGATTAATAATATAGTTATGTGCAGCTTTTAGTTTAGTCAAAAATGTTGAGCGGGGGATTACTTGTGCACCTAAGGTCATTAAATAAGGGTTTTCTAACTGGCAATCAATAAAATGCGCATTATGACGTTTAAGCCAATTTACCAGTGCCCACATAGCAAGCTTTGAGCAATTGGTTTGATGATGAAACATTGATTCACCACAAAAAACACCATTTTGCATAATACCGTATAAGCCACCTGCAAGCTCTCCGTTGCTCCACACTTCTAAGCTATGGGCAATGCCAGCATTGTGTGCATTAACATAAGCGTTGAGCATGTCAGAGGTGATCCAAGTGCCATCGGTATCAAGGCGTTGATCGCGACAAGCTTCTATTACCTCCTCAAAGGCATTATTAATGGTTACTTTTACAGGGTGCTTTTTTAAATGTTTACGCAGGCTCTTACTTATATGAAAATCATCCAGTTCAAAAATCCCGCGTTCGCTCGGCGACCACCACATAATAGGCTCATCTTCGCTAAACCAAGGGAATATTCCGCTTTTGTAGGCATTACTTAGGCGAGGTAAACTTAAATCTCCGCCAATTGCTAACAAGCCATCAGGGGATTCTAATGCGTATTCCGGATTGGGGAATGCTATATCGGTTTCACTTAATTGGTATAGCTGATTTCTCATACAGTACTTATTTTATAATTGATCGTAAAAGTGTAACTATATTTTAGACATAAAAAAAGGGCTGAATAATCAGCCCTATTATAATTTATTTAATTGCTTATAAATTATCTAAGAAACGTTCTGCATCAAGGGCAGCCATACAGCCTGTACCCGCTGATGTGATTGCTTGACGGTAAATGTGATCAGACACATCACCTGCAGCAAAAACGCCCTCTACACTTGTTTGAGTTGCGTTACCATTCAATCCAGACTCTACAACTAAGTAGCCATCTTTCATTTCTAGTTGACCAACAAACATATCTGTATTTGGCTTATGACCAATAGCGATAAATACGCCTGCTAAATCTAGTTCTTCTGTTGCATCAGAGTGTGCATCTTTAATACGAATGCCAGTTACGCCCATTTGGTCGCCTAATACTTCGTCAAGCGTACGGTTGTAATGTAAAACAACGTTACCGTTAGCTGCTTTTTCAGCAAGGCGGTCTGCAAGTATTTTTTCACTACGGAAACTATCACGGCGGTGAATAACATGTACTTCGTCAGCAATGTTAGATAAGTATAGCGCTTCTTCAACCGCTGTATTACCACCACCAACAACCGCTACTTTCTGACCTTTATAGAAAAAGCCATCACATGTAGCACAGGCTGAAACGCCACGGCCTTGGAAATTAGTTTCAGACTCTAAGCCTAAGTATTTAGCAGAAGCACCTGTTGCAATGATTAACGCATCACATGTGTAAGTACCTTGGTCGCCAGTTAGTGTGAAAGGGCGCTTAGATACATCTACTTTATTGATGTGATCGAATATGATTTCAGTTTCAAAGCGCTCAGCGTGCTCTTTCATACGATCCATTAATGCAGGGCCCGTTAAGCCGTGTGCATCACCAGGCCAGTTTTCAACTTCAGTTGTGGTTGTTAATTGACCACCTTGTTGAATGCCTGTAATTAAAACAGGGTTTAAATTTGCACGTGCGGCATATACTGCGGCAGTATAACCAGCTGGGCCAGAGCCTAAAATTAGTAGCTTACAATGTTTTGCTTCAGTCATTATTTTTTCCTAAACGTTTAATACGGTCTTTAATGCGCTCGATTCTAAGAAAATCAAGGCGGATGTAAACAAAATCCGCGATTATTTTTTTTCGCAAATCGAAAAGCTGTGCAGTATTGTGTACTAGAGCTCAGTACTTTTACAGTTAAAACACCTAAGTAGCTCAATAAATAGACTAACAGGCAACAAAACAGCGTTAATTCATGACCCCTTTGATTTTTTTTGTTATGTTTTACCTAATTTTATTTGTCACTGATAGATTATGTGACCTAAGCGAATAGGCAACTATGTTATTTTGGCAGGAAAAACCCGCATTCGGGTTGACTTCAAAAGACGTTAACGTCTTAACCAATGCGCAAGATTACCGAACGCAATTGCTACGTTTGATAGCTAATGCAAAAAAACGAATTTATATCACAGCGCTTTATTTACAGGATGACGAAGCAGGTCGCGAGATTTTAGAAGCCCTGCATCGAGTATCATTAGAGAACCCTGCGCTTGATGTAAAAGTGCTGGTGGATTTTCATCGTGCGCAACGTGGTTTAATTGGTGCAGAGAAATCTGATGGTAACGCAAGTTTATATTGTGACGATTTAGAAAAGTTTAAATCGAACGTGCAAGTTTATGGCGTACCTGTAAAAGCTAAAGAATTATTTGGCGTATTACATTTAAAGGGTTTTGTCATTGACGATACCTTACTTTACAGCGGCGCAAGCTTAAACAACGTGTATTTGCAATATAACGAGCGTTACAGACTCGATCGTTACTTTTTAATAACGCAGAGCGAGCTGTGTGACTCAGTGGTTGATTTTATTGAGACAAAGCTAATTAGCTCCGTTGCTGTGCCACGCATAGACACACGACCGCTTAAGCGTTTACACGACTTCAAACTTGATCAAAAGCAATTAATGCGTGACTTAAAAGTCGCAAGTTACAACGCAGCAGAGCAACTAAATACGCAAGCATTAGGTATTCGTTTGTTTTTAGGGCTTGGTCGTCGTAATAACGAATTAAATCGTTTAATAAAAGTGTTATTTGATACCACAGAGCAAGAGCTTGTGTTGTATACGCCATACTTTAATTTTCCGGCGCCACTTATGCGATCACTGCGCCGATTATTAAAGCAAGGCAAGCAAGTTACGATTGTGGTAGGGGATAAAACAGCTAATGACTTTTATTTACCGCCAAGCGAGCCGTTTAGTAAAATAGGGGCGTTGCCTTATTTATACGAAACTATTTTGCATAAGTTTGTAAAAACGCAAAAACGCCACATCGATAACGGTAATTTAAATGTGTATCTGTGGAAAGATGAAAGTAATTCGTTTCATTTAAAAGGTATTTGCTCAGATAGAACAAAACATTTACTGAGTGGGCATAACTTAAATCCGCGTGCATGGGGTCTTGATATCGAAAACGGTATTTTAATAGAAGATCCAGAGCAAACAATTATGGATGCTATTGATAACGAAAAGCAGGAAATTTTACAACACTGCCGCCGTTTAACAGGCCCAGATGATTTAGAAACAATGGATGATTACCCGCAGCCAGTTAAAAAACTACTAGGGCAAGCTAAGCGCGTAAAAGTAGATTTTATAATTAAGCGTTTTATCTAAATAAGTTTATATAAACCTGAAATTTAAATACAAAAAAGCAGCTAATTAGCTGCTTTTTTATGGGTTGTAGTTAGGTTACTATATTATTTAATACCAACCTAACTACGAAACGCTAAATTATGCGTTTTCAACTGCTGTGCGTGGGTCAACATATTCCATGTTGAACGCTTCAGCTACTTCTTTGTAAGTTACTTGGCCTTTAATTACGTTTAAGCCTTTTAAGAAGTGAGCGTCATCTAGTAGCGCCTTTTTATAACCTTTGTTTGCAAGGTTAATGATGAAAGGCAATGTTGCATTGTTAAGTGCAAACGTAGATGTGCGTGGAACAGCACCTGGCATGTTAGCAACACAGTAGTGAACAACTTCATCAACGATGAAAGTTGGATCAGCATGCGTCGTTGCTTTAGAAGTAGCAATACAGCCACCTTGGTCGATTGCAACGTCAACAATTGCAGAACCAGGTTTCATTGCTTTAATGTGCTCAGCAGTTACTAGTTTAGGTGCAGCTGCACCAGGGATCAGTACACCACCGATTACTAAATCAGCTTCTAGTACGTGTTTTTCTAGTGCATCAGCAGTTGAGTAAATAGCTTTAACTTTATTACCAAATTGCGCGTCTAGTGCACGTAATACGTCGATGTTACGATCAAGAACGACAACTTCAGCACCAAGACCAACAGCCATTTGAGCTGCGCTACGACCAACCATGCCGCCGCCAATTACAACAACTTTAGCAGCTTCAACGCCAGGTACGCCACCTAGTAGCATGCCACGACCGTGGTTAGATTTTTCTAGCGCTTGTGCACCAGCTTGAATAGACATACGACCAGCAACTTCGCTCATAGGAGCAAGAAGCGGTAAACCACCGCGTGAGTCAGTTACAGTTTCGTATGCAATACAAATAGCTTTGCTTTTTACAAGGTCTTCAGTTTGTGGAAGATCAGGTGCAAGGTGTAAGTAAGTGAAAAGAATTTGGTCTTCACGTAGCATTGCACGTTCAACAGCTTGCGGCTCTTTTACTTTTACAATCATGTCTGCTTTAGCGAAAACATCAGCAGCAGTTGCTAAAATTTCAGCACCCGCTTGTGTGTAATCTTCGTTAGTAAAACCAATGCCCATGCCTGCATCAGTTTCTACAATCACTTGGTGACCGTGGTTTACTAATTCACGAACACTTGCAGGAACCATACCTACACGGTATTCATGGTTTTTAATTTCTTTAGGAACACCAATAATCATATCATTTGCCTTATTAAGAACGGATTAACATTTTCCACTATTATATTCATCATAAGCCCGTGTGTCTCACCTTTTTTAAACTCAAATCTAGTGTTATCATCTAGATAATAAAAATAAACAGCATAAAAAACTAGTTGGTACTATGCATCAATTATTAGATAGAATTGACCGTAAAATTTTAATGGAATTACAACACGATGGACGCTTGTCGAACGTAGAACTGGCCAGACGAGTTGGCCTAAGCGCCACGCCCTGCTTGGAGCGAGTAAAAAAGCTAGAACGAGAAGGTTATATACTTGGCTATAAAGCGGTGGTCGATCCCGCTAAGCTTGGGCAAGGTTTATCTGTGTACGTAGAAGTAACGATTACTAAAACATCTCCCGACGTATTTGATGAGTTTAGTGCTGCGGTTAAAAAGCACGAAGAAATTATTGAATGTCATTTAGTATCTGGTAATTTTGATTTTTTACTTAAAACGCGCGTAAATGATATGTCAGAATACCGTGGCGTATTAGGCGACATACTATTGAAACTGCCAAATGTAAGTGAAAGCCGAACTTATGTAGTAATGGAAGAAGTAAAAGGTGAAGAAGGCGTAATTATCCGTCCTTATATTACTTGAGGTTATTTATATTAACTGCGTCATTTGCTTATATAAGCTCAAATTATAAAAACTTGTTCATAATCAGGCCATCAAGGCTAAGATAAAGTGCAACAAATTGCATTTCCTGCTAAGGTATTTCACTGCTAAGTAAGTGTGAATAAAAATAGAATAATAAAGAGGAATAGGGAACTATGCGCCTAAACGGTGTGCAAAGACTATTAGAAACAGGGCTGATTATCAGTACCTTTACGGCAATATTTATTTTATGTGCCTTGATCAGCTTTGATCCAGCAGATGCTGCATGGTCGCAAACTAGTTTTAGCGAAGTAAGCAACATCACAGGAGCAGCCGGTGCATGGATAGCCGACATTTTATTACTCACCTTTGGTTGGTTGGCTTACTTAGTGCCAGCGGCCATTCAGCTATTTGGCTACTTGCTATTTAAACAACCTCACCGCATTTTACAGCTTGATTACACTACCTTAGCGCTGCGTGTTATTGGTTTTGCCTTATTTATTACCTCAGCTACCGCTATTAGTAGTATTAATTTCGACGATATTTATAACTTTTCATCGGGTGGGGTAGTGGGCGATGTTATTGCATCAGCCATGATGCCTGCGTTTAACTTTACCGGTACATCTATATTATTGCTGTGTTTCTTTTTTGCAGGGCTTACCTTATTGACGGGAGTATCGTGGGTTGATTTTGTAGATTACCTTGGCGATTTAATGGTTAGGCTTTATCGCTATGTTGTATCGTATGCAAAAGGCTGGATGCACCGAGAACATACTGCAGGTAAAGTAAATAATAACGATGAAGCAGACGCCCATTTTGAAGACGATATAAAAGAGCAGATAGAGCTGCCTACATCAGCTAAAAAAGCAGATAAACAAAAAGCGATAGATAAGCCTCAAACACCGTTTAGTGAACCACAAATCAGTGATGACTTTATGCCGTTTGATGAACTTGACGATATACTCGATCAAGAAATTGGCTTTAGCGCCATAGACGACGAACCAATGGACACGGCTGCTGCATTAAATGCGCTGGACCAAAGCCCAGTTGTGGAGCCTGAAAAACCAGTTACAACGGTGGTATCGCCAGCAAGACCAATGCCTAAACCAAAAGCGCAATATCAACCACCACCAACAGCAAAAGAAAAGTTTGAGCAATTATTAACGCAAGAGCCACCACCAGGGCCATTACCATCGCTCGATTTACTCGACAGACCGGATAAAGCTAAAAACCCAATTTCGCAAGAAGAGCTTGATAGCGTATCACGCCTAGTAGAGACAAAACTTCTCGACTTTAACGTACAAGCAACCGTAGTAGCGGTATACCCAGGCCCCGTTGTTACGCGTTTTGAGCTAGATTTAGCGCCAGGTATTAAAGTGTCTAAAATTACAGGCTTAGCTAAAGATTTAGCCCGTTCGCTTTCGGCAATTAGTGTACGTGTTGTAGAAGTTATCCCAGGTAAAACCTATGTTGGTATTGAGCTTCCAAATAAACACCGTGAAATAGTTCGTTTATCAGAAGTAATAAACGCCCCTAAATTTGAGCAAAATCCGTCGCCTCTTACCATGGTGCTTGGTAAAGACATTGCTGGTCAGCCGGTATGTGCTGACTTAGGTAAAATGCCACATTTATTGGTAGCCGGTACAACTGGTTCAGGTAAATCAGTGGGCGTTAATGTCATGATAGTAAGCTTGCTTTACAAATCGGGTCCTGACGATGTACGTATGATCATGATTGACCCTAAAATGCTTGAGCTTTCAGTATACGAAGGCATTCCGCATTTATTGTGTGAAGTAGTTACCGATATGAAAGAAGCTGCTAACGCACTGCGTTGGTGTGTAGGCGAAATGGAACGTCGTTATAAATTAATGTCAGCATTGGGTGTGCGTAACTTAAAAGGTTACAACCAAAAAGTGCTTGAAGCCAATGAAGCGGGTTACCCAATTCTTGATCCATTATTTAAAGACACCGATGGCATGAAAGAAGGCCCCGACGAGCTAGGTAAATTACCAAGTATTGTTGTAGTAATAGACGAATTTGCCGACATGATGATGATTGTAGGTAAAAAAGTAGAAGAGCTAATTGCACGTATTGCTCAAAAAGCACGTGCGGCAGGGATTCACTTAGTGCTTGCTACGCAGCGCCCGTCGGTTGATGTAATTACCGGCTTAATTAAAGCTAATATTCCAACACGTATGGCGTTTCAGGTATCGAGCAAAATAGATTCACGGACAATACTTGACCAACAAGGTGCAGAAAACTTACTAGGCATGGGCGACATGCTTTATTTACCGCCAGGCACTAGCGTACCAGAGCGTGTGCATGGCGCGTTTGTAGACGACCATGAAGTACACGCCGTAGTAAACGATTGGAAAGCACGTGCTAAACCAAATTACATTGACGAAATACTCAATGGTGATGCCACTGAAGATATTTTATTACCAGGTGAAGCTAGCGAAAATGCAGATGAAGAATCTGATCCGTTATACGACGAAGCTGTGTCGTTTGTAATTGAAACCGGCAAAGTATCTGTATCGTCAGTGCAACGTAAATTACGTGTTGGCTACAACCGCGCAGCACGTTTAGTAGAACAAATGGAAACATCGGGTATCGTGAGTTCACCAGGTCATAACGGCGCTCGCGATGTATTAGTACCTAATGGAGCAAATTCATGAAAAAAGTTAACGCCTTATTATTAGTGTTAGGCAGCGTACTTGCCGCACCAAGCTTTGCTGACGACAGCCAAGCATTACAAGACAGACTTGCCACTTTAAAAAGCTTTAAAGCGCAGTTTGCACAACAAGTAACAGACAAAGAAGGCCAAGCAGTTATGCAAGGCGAGGGCACAATAGCGCTTCAACAGCCTATGATGATTCGCTGGCAGCAAACTAATCCAGACGATACGTTATTTGTATCAAACGGTGATAAAACATATTACTTCGACAGCTTTGCTGAGCAAGTAACAATTATGAAAACCAGCAGCCTAATCGACTCAACACCATTTGTGCTACTGACATCAAAAGACCCAGCACAGTGGGAAAAATACAGCGTACTTGCAACAAGTACAGGCTTTAGCGTAACGCCAAATAAAGGCGTAGAAAGCCAAGTAGAACAACTTGATATAGCATTTGCGGGTAACGAGCAAGGGCTTGCTAAACTAGTGGTTACCGACAACTCAGGGCAGCTATCGTCATTTACGTTTAACAATGCCCAAGTTAATACACCGCTTGATCAAAGCACTTTTGAATTTACGCCTCCTGAAGGTGTTGAAATAGACGATCAGAGTAACGGTGAGTAATTTAGGTTTTAATTTTGGGCCCGATGTACGCCCACTTGCTGCGCGTATGCGCCCTACAACGCTTGATGAATACATTGGTCAGCAGCACTTATTAAGCGCTGATAAACCACTGCATCAAGCAATTGTCGCGGGGCGATGCCATAGTTTAATTTTATGGGGCCCGCCTGGTGTAGGTAAAACCACACTTGCGCAAATAATTGCCAACCATGCTGATGCTTCGCTTATTCAAATGTCGGCGGTAACTGCAGGCGTAAAAGATATACGAGACAGCGTAACGCAAGCGCGGGACAACCTAGAAAGCCGTGGCCAACGCACCCTTATGTTTGTTGACGAAGTTCATCGCTTTAATAAATCCCAACAAGATGCCTTTTTACCGCACATAGAAGACGGCACCTTTATATTTGTAGGTGCAACCACAGAAAACCCATCGTTTGCCCTTAACAACGCTATATTGTCGCGTGCACGCGTGTATGTTTTAAAATCGCTTGCCGATACCGACTTATACACCGTAATAGAACGCGCACTTAAACAAGACGAGCAGCTAAGCCAAAAACACATCACTATTGCCGAGAATGCTAAAAAGGCACTATGCCAAGCAAGCGGCGGCGATGCGCGTAAAGTACTTAATTTACTTGAACAAGCAGTTGACTTAACAACCGAGAAAAACGGTCAATACAACGTAGATGAGCACGTACTTAGCCAAGTGCTACCCACGCATTTAGCTAAATACGATAAAGGCGGCGATGAGTTTTATGATTTAATATCGGCCTTTCACAAATCAGTACGGGGTAGTTCTCCTGACGGCGCGCTGTATTGGTATTGCCGAATTTTAGCTGGTGGTGGCGACCCCTTGTATGTAGCAAGGCGTTTACTTGCCATTGCAACAGAAGATATTGGTAACGCCGATCCGCGTGCGATGGAAGTGGCCTTAAACGCGTGGGATATATTTCAACGTGTTGGCCCAAGCGAGGGCGAACGTGCAATTGCACAAGCTACATTGTACTTAGCCAGCGCACCTAAAAGTAATGCGGTGTATATGGCGTTTAATCAAGCCAAAGCAGATGCTCAAAACGAGCCAAGTTACCCCGTGCCAGAGCACCTGCGTAATGCGCCAACCAACTTAATGAAAGACTTAGGCTACGGTGCTGAGTACCGTTATGCGCATAACGAAGAAGGCGCATTTGCCGCAGGTGAAAAATATTTACCACCTGAAATGGACGGCAAAGAATATTACTTACCGAGCGAGCGCGGCCTTGAGCAAAAAATTAAACAAAAACTCGATTACCTAAAAGAGCGCGATGCGCAAAGCCCACTTAAACGGTACGAAAATGATTAAACTTTATATGATGATCGCCCTTGGCGGAGCCTCAGGTGCGTGTTTACGGTTTTTTATTAGCGAAAGCATGCTAAAACTCCTCGGTAGGGGATTCCCTTTTGGCACGTTGACGGTTAATATTCTGGGTTCATTGTTAATGGGCATTTTGTACGGTTTGATAGATAAAGAAATTATCACCGCAAGCCCCGCCAAAACCCTTATCGGTATTGGTTTTTTAGGTGCATTAACCACCTTTTCAACATTCTCAATGGACTCGTTGTTGTTATTACAACAAGGTCACTTTATTAAAATGGCCCTCAATATCATCTTAAACGTGATGGTGTGTATTTTTATGGCTTGGCTGGGCCTTCAGCTAGTAATGCAAAAAGGTTAAAAAACTAACATGTTAGATTCTAAATTTTTACGTCAAGACATCGAACAAACTGCAGCACGTTTAGCGGCTCGCGGTTACGAACTCGATGTAGCGACGGTAACGGCACTTGAAGAAAAACGCAAAACATTACAAGTAAAAACGCAAGAGCTTCAAAGTCAACGTAACGCCAGTGCTAAAGCAATTGGTCAAGCCAAAGCTAAAGGCGAAGACGCACAGCCACTACTTGATGCAGTAGCTAACTTAGGCAGTGAGCTAGATGCCGCTAAAACTGAGCAAGATGAAGTATTAGCCGCTATTAACGACATTGCTTTAGCAATTCCAAACTTGCCAGACGAGTCAGTACCTGAAGGTAAAGATGAGGACGACAACGTTGAAATTTTAACGTGGGGCACGCCTAAAAAATTCGATTTTGAAGTTAAAGATCACGTTGATGTAGGCCAAGACCTAAACGGTTTAGACTTTGAAATGGGCGTTAAAATTAGTGGCGCACGCTTTACTGTAATGCGCGGCCAAGTAGCGCGTATGCACCGTGCACTAACGCAATTTATGCTAGATACACACGCTGATAAAAACGGCTACACAGAAATGTATGTACCGTACCTAGTAAATAGCGCAAGCCTTTATGGCACCAGCCAATTACCTAAATTTGCAGGCGATTTATTCCACACATTAGGCCTTGTAAACGATGACGGCGAACAACAAGCCGGCTTTAGCTTAATTCCTACAGCTGAAGTACCACTTACAAACAGCGCCCGTGACGAAATTTACGACGAAAGCGATTTACCAATTCGCTTAGTTGCCCACACTCCGTGTTTCAGAAGTGAAGCAGGCAGTTATGGTCGCGATACGCGTGGCTTAATTCGTCAACACCAGTTTGATAAAGTTGAACTTGTACAACTTGTAAAACCAGAAGACTCAATGGCAACGCTTGAAGAGTTAACAGGTCACGCAGAGCAAATACTACAAGCATTAGAACTTCCGTACCGTAAAGTAATTTTATGTATGGGCGACATGGGCTTTGGCTCAGCTAAAACATACGATTTAGAAGTATGGTTACCTGCGCAAGATACATACCGCGAAATTTCATCATGTTCAAACATGGCTGACTTTCAGGCGCGTAGAATGCAAGCACGTTTTCGTCGTGAAGGTGTTAAAAAGCCAGAGTTACTACATACACTAAATGGTTCAGGCTTAGCCGTTGGCCGTACACTAGTAGCCATACTAGAAAACTACCAACAAGCCGATGGCACAGTAGTAGTACCAGAAGTATTACGCCCATACATGGGTGGACTTGAAGTGATTGGTAAACAATAAAAATCAAGTTTAAGTTAAGCAAGCTTTAAGCTTGTAAATCTTAAGACGAAAGCCGCTGTTTGCAATGAACAGCGGCTTTTTTTAGGTTAAAGGCAAAAGCTTAGAGAAAAATTTAAGTTATCTTATTAATAATATCGCTTACACCTATTTTATGGCTCATTACTTTTTTGTCCGATATTACTGATCTCTACCATTTTGGGCTATTTCTACATCAAGGAAACTTAAATATCGGCTAACTAGTTGTTTACAAGTCCTTATTAGCTGGTTAAATTAGAATCTTTGTAATATTTGGACATTTGTCGGTTTATAAAGCGACAAATGTCGGATACAAAGTTGTTATATGCCAAGAAAGGAATCGTGTGAATCTACTATTTGTTTGCTCTGAAAATAGATTAAGAAGCCCAACGGGTGAAGAGGTATTCTCTCAATATGATGGGATTAACTCTATTGGTTGTGGCACTAACTCAGACGCTGAAACACCTCTTAGCGGTGATCTAGTTGAATGGGCGGATATTATCTTCGTAATGGAAAAGTCACATCGCAATAAAACCTCAAAAAAGTTTAAAGATTTACTTAAAGGTAAAAAACTGGTGTGCTTAGATATTCCCGATAACTACGATAGAATGCAACCTGAGCTAGTAAAAATACTAAAAAACAGAGTGTTAAAGCATATTCGTATATAGGCATATAACAAGTCATTTCAGCAGGACAAAAAACAGTTGGTTTTTGCTCGTGCCTCGCTTATTTTAACCAACTATTTTATTGCCTCTGAATGAGGCGTTATATGTCTATCGAGAATTGATGCTGATTTCACTTAAAGAGAAACTAAAATTTGCTATTTTGTTAGCACCAGATGCTTTTACCTATTCTTTAGTTTGTATCGTTTGGGAACCTTTATACCGAATATGTATTTTAGTTGGTCTTGCTGAAAAAGGTATGGAGTGGGTTCCTTTTCAATTCGGCTTAATAGTGTTTACTGTGCTGTTTAGCTATCGATACATTGTTTATTTAATTAAACATAAGAGTAAGTAGCCATATAACAAGTGACTATGGTGTCAATTCCTAATTTCAAACCATTTTAGGATCCCACATGACACCATCCCTCACCATAGAATTTATGATTACTATAAGCTTTCTTATACAGGCAATAATAGCCAC
>NZ_JACJFA010000034.1:0-20849 GCF_014164345.1 Pseudoalteromonas sp. SG43-5 | reverse complement strand
GTATGTTCGTTAATCATAATGTGCCCTCAAACAAGATTTGAAGATCTGATCATGACATTGAGATTTAGTTCAAAAAAATCCCCGCTAATTTCTTAGCAGGGATTTGTGTATAAGAGACAGCTAAATAGCGGCATTTTTGCTTTTTAATCTTTACTTAAAAGTAGCTAACAGCGTGAGTATTTGTTGTAACTTAATAACGGTTGTTTTAAGTTTTTCTTCATCAAAACCATCGTTAGATAAGCTTTCAACGTCAGCGGCTACGTCAAGAACATACGGCTTAAAGCGTTTAGCTTCAAAGCTAAAACCAGCATCTTGTGCAAATAAGGCTTTAAATTTGCCATGGCCTTGCTGTTGTAGTTCATCGAGTTTTTTGTCGGCATCAAGCGCCTGACGATAAACAATTTTTAAATTAGTATTGAGTTGTTCAATAATTGAATCCATGGTTTTCCTAAAGCTTTGTACTGCATGGCCGACATAATACTTGGATTACATTTAAAAGTCAGGTTTGTTATATGAATATATCAGGCACAAGTTTACCCGCTGTTTCTGGCTCAGGCCAAGGCAGTGAGCTTTATAGCGCTGCTTTATCTAAAAAGCAGCAACTAGCAGATGGCGCAGCAGCACTTGCACTTATTGAAGGTGCTGCACAATCGTCAAGTGCGCAAACACCGGCTAAATCGGTAACAGCATCATTGGGTAACAACGTAAATATATACGTTTAAATGCTGTTTTAAATTAGCTTAAGATCGATAGGTGTTTTACTTTTTTGACCACCTATTTCTCTAACTAATTTAGGCACTAAAAATCCAGGCAGGGCTTTTAATAGCTCTGCCATTATTTTTATAGCGTCTTCTTCGTTAATATCAAAGTGGCTGGCCCCTTCAACTTTATCGAGCAAATACAAATAATACGGTAATACGTCTGCGTCAAATAACGCTTCGCTTAAATTTATTTGCGCATCGAGCGTATCGTTCACATCTTTTAAAATTACAGCTTGGTTTAAAAGCGTTACGTTTGCTTGTTTAAGCTTTTGCATAGCTGCTTTAAAATCAGCGTCTATTTCATTGGCGTGGTTTATGTGATTAATAAAAATAATTTTTAATGGCGATTTTGCTAATCGCTCACATAACTCATCGGTAACTCGCGTCGGTATAACTACTGGTAAACGGCTATGAATTCGCATTCGTTTAATTTGTGGTAATTGCTCAAGCTCATCTAAAAACCAACTTATTGCATCGTCTTTGGCCATCAGCGGATCGCCACCACTTAAAATCACTTCGTTTATATTGGCATCAGATTTTATGTAGCTTAGTGTTTCAAGCAGGCTTTTTTTATTAAGTTGGTTTTCTTGATACGGAAAATGCCTTCTAAAGCAGTAACGACAATTGACTGCACAGCCGGTTTTAAACATTACTAAAACACGCGATTTATACTTATGTAAAAGGCCGGGTTGTTCGTTATCTTGCTCAAGTAGGGGATCTTTATTAAAACCCGACTTACTTAAAAATTCTTGATGGCGTGGCATGACTTGCAATAAAAGAGGATCGTTTGGATCGCCTTTGCGTATTTTTTTTATAAAAGGGATAGGCACGCGTACCGGAAATAAACTGCGGGCTTTTAGGTCGTTTTCATGGACTTGGCTCGATAAACCGACCATTTCAAGCAAGGTTTTTGGGCAGGTAACTACATTTGCTAATTCTTTTTGCCAGTTTTTATGCAAATTTGCTTCATTTCTTTGTATCATTGGCATGTAGATTACTCGAAAAAATATAAATAGAGGAAACGATGGCGAATTATAGCACCAACGAGTTCAAGGGCGGCCTAAAAATTATGATGGACGGCGAGCCTTGCAGTATCTTAGAAAATGAAATGGTAAAACCTGGTAAAGGCCAGGCGTTCAACCGTGTTCGTATCCGTAAACTTATCTCTGGTAAGGTGCTTGAAAAAACCTTTAAATCGGGTGAATCAGTTGAAGGTGCTGACGTAATGGATACAGATTTAGCGTATCTATACACAGACGGCGAATTTTGGCATTTCATGAACAACGAAACATTTGAGCAAATTGCTGCTGACGAAAAAGCACTAGGCGATGCTGTTAAATGGTTAGTTGAAAATGATTTATGTACAATTACATTATGGAACGGTAGCCCTATTGCTGTTACACCACCTAACTTTGTTGAGCTTGAGATCACTGAAACAGATCCTGGCCTTAAGGGTGATACAGCGGGTACTGGTGGTAAACCAGCAACGCTTAGCACAGGCGCTGTGGTACGAGTTCCATTATTTGTACAAATTGGCGAAGTAATTAAAGTAGACACTCGTAACGGTGAATACGTAAGCCGTGTTAAGTAAGCTTTAACATTGTTTATAAAATCCCAGCTTAAGCTGGGATTTTTTTTGGAGAAAATATGTCAGCAGATCTTTGGGCCCCAAGCGCAAGCATTGAAACACTAAAACAACGTGCAGCGATATTACGTAGCATTCGTGAGTTTTTTTATACGCGTAATGTAATGGAAGTAGAAACTCCTAGCTTAAGTGCTGCCAGTGTAACCGATGTGCACTTAGCCAGTTTTAACACCACATTTGTAGGTCCAGGGCACGCAGGTGGGCTTCCTCTTTTTTTACAAACATCTCCAGAGTTTGCTATGAAACGCTTGTTAGCAGCAGGCTCAGGCGCTATTTTTCAGCTTTGTAAAGCATTTAGAAATGAAGAAGCGGGTAGCCATCACAATCCCGAATTTACAATGCTTGAATGGTATCGCCCAGGCTTTGATGAATTTGCACTTATGGATGAAATGGATGAACTAATGCGGCTTGTTTTAGATGTTGAGCCGGCAACAAGGCTTACTTATCAGCAAGCGTTTGAACAAGCACTTGGGCTCGATCCGCTAACAGCGAACATAGAGCAATTAAAGCAACTAGCGTGTGAGCATGGATTTGCTGATATAGCCCAAAATGAAACGCATAAAGATACCTTACTGCAATTATTATTTTGTATGAAAGTGGAGCCCACAATAGGACAAGATAAGCCATGTTTTGTGTATCACTTTCCAGCTTCTCAAGCGGCACTTGCACAAATTTGTGAACACGATACACGTGTAGCAGGGCGCTTTGAGCTTTATTATAAAAATATGGAATTGGCGAATGGCTTTAACGAACTCACAAATGCCAGCGAGCAAGCTAAACGTTTTAATGAAGATAACGCATACCGCGCTGAAAACGGTTTAAAGCAAGTCCCAATGGATACGCGTTTAATTAAAGCGCTGGAGCATGGATTACCTCAGTGCGCAGGGGTGGCTTTGGGTATAGATAGGCTTGTAATGCTCGCAACAAATAAAGAAAAAATTAAAGACGTAATCGCGTTTGATGTGCAAAGAGCGTGATGCTTGGCTTGTAGGCGTAGGTGGAAAACCTGTAGGTGCGAATTTATTTCGCGCTCATGTAAATTAACTTTATAAAAAGCGAGGTATAAAACCTCACCTACAAATAAAAACACCGCGTTTAATTTAAACGCGGTGTTTTTTATTGCTTGCTGTAGCTTTCATTTGAAAGCCAACGGCTATGCTTTACAGATTAAGTGTAAACGTAACACCTGCTACGCGAGGCTCACCTAATTGTGTATAGGTATGCGTTGCGTAACCATCTTGTGGATCGTTACCAAATTCAAAACCACGTGTAGGGACTGTTTCGTCAAACACATTACGAGCCCATGCGCGAACTGCCCACATGTCTGCTTCGTAGCCAAAGCTTAAGTTAACTAAGTTGCTGCTTGGTGCTTGTGAATTGTGACTATCTGAGAAGTAGTAATCGTCCTTACCTTCAATACCAACCATGCCGTAAAATGCGTTAGTAAAGTTGTAACGTGCAGTAAACGCATACTGGTATTTAGGTGACTGTGCTTGTTCGCGACCGTCTTGATTTAAGCCTGATTGTGTTACAAAGTCGTCAATTTCAGTGTTTAAGTAACCAGCACTACCTGTTAAAAATAGATTATCAGTTAGTTGGTAACTACCTTCAACTTCAAGTCCGTAGTTGCTACCAGAACTTGCGTTATCAACATAACCGGTAAATTGCTGACCTTCTACTTGCCATGCTTTTAACTGAATATCGTCGCGGTGCATGTAAAATGCAGCTAAGCGAAGTGTAAATTTGTCATCAAGTGATGAACCTTTAACACCAAATTCGCCGCTCCATAAATATTCAGGGTCAAAACTGGTGTGCTGTTGGAAAAAATCAGCGCTTAGGTTTAAGCCTTCATCTTTTGCTTTAGCCAGTGCTTCTGAGTTAATACCACCGGCTTTGTAACCACGGGTAATGCTGGTGTAGATCATAGTGCGATCAATTACTTGATATTCAAGTGCTATTTTACCGCCAACCATTACATCGTCAGTATCTTGTATAAAGCCATTGCTATCGGTGTAGTCGCCTTGGTATTGCTCTACACGTAAACCTGTAATTAATGTTGTTTTAGGGCCAATTGGAGTCGCTACTTGACCATATACTGCAACGTTACTCGTTTCGTAAGTTGAAGAGAACGGGCTTGCTAACCATGTGTACTGGCGCTCTAAATCAACATCACGGTTTTGGTAATAAATACCCGCAACCCAGTTACCTGTTTTAGAATTAAATTGTAAATCTACAGACTGATCGTCGCGATCGCGGCTGTATAAATCAGTTGAGCTGTATCCATCTGGATGTAAGCCAGCAGCACATAACTGTGGTTCACTTGTATCGTTACATACCCAATCTTCGTCAAAGCTGTAAAGTAATTCGGTATCAATAGCCGACAGGTTTAGGTTTACATCAAAAGCGTCAAAACCCGTGTAAGTATTATTAACACCTATTGCGTAGCTTTGTTGATTATCTTGCCCTGGTTCATCGGCAACACTATTGCGGCTGTTATCAAGCGTAAACGCATCGTAACCATTGTTTATGTCAATATAGTGAAGGTTTAACTCAGTATTTAAATGCTTTGTAAGCTGGCTGTTTAATTTAAAGCGGGCTACTTGTTCGTCTTGATTTTGTGTTTCGTCATTTAAGTACAAGTTATCTACGTAACCGTCTGACTTTCTGCGAAAGTAGCTAACGCGTGCGCTAGTGTCATCAGTTAAGCCTGTGCTTGCTGCAATACCTGCTTCGCGGGTGTTGTATGTGCCAGCACCTACTTGTAATTTTAAGCTTGGATCGCTTGTGGCTTTAGCTGAACCCATTTGGATCATACCGGCCATACCGTCTGCGCCAAAGCGTGTACCTTGTGGGCCACGATAAATTTCTACTTGGTCTATATCAAATAATAATGAACTGCCACCAAGGCCAGAATAGTTAATACCATCAATAACTAAGCCTACAGATGGATTAATAGGGTCTACAAATTGTGAACGAAGTCCCACGCCACGAATTTGAATATAACGACCGCGCGACGCACCAGATGCAAAATTTACATTGGCGGTACTGCCTAACATTTCGTCTAAGTAACTTGCACCACGTTGATTAATTTCATCTTCGCTGAATAAGCTCGCACTTGCGCTTAAAGTTTGAATGCTTTCGCGCTGAAAATCGCCAGTTACAACAATTCTTTCTAGGTCGCTATCATCAGCGTTAGCTGCAATTGGTGCACCAAGCAGCGGTAAAAGTGCGGCAGTAATTAAAGACAAACGTAAGTTCATTGGGTTACTTAACTCCATTTTAGGGACTCGTATGGTAGCAATTATTTAAACACATGTGCTATAAACGCGGCAATTATACGTTAAATAATCAGGATTACTAATATGACCTTTAAAGTTGACTTCAAGGTACGTGATTACGAATGTGACTTACAAGGTATTGTAAACAACAGCGTCTATTTTAATTATTTAGAGCATGCTCGACATGAGTTCTTGTACGCACACGGTATTGATTTTGCTCAGTTAGCAAAAGATAAAATTAACCTAGTCGTGATGCGCAGCGAAATGGATTATAAGCATTCTCTATTACCAGGTGATGAATTTTATGTGGCTGTAGAGCCGCAGCGTATTAGTCGTTTAAAATTTGCCTTTAAGCAAACGGTTATACGTAAAAGCGATGAAAAAGTAATGCTCAATGCACTGGTTATAGGAACGTCTGTTAATGAAAAAGGTAGGCCATTTTTACCAGAGCAAATAGATAACGTATTCAAAACTACAACTTAGTACTTAATCGGACAACTTTTAAACTATCATAGAACAAAAATTTACATTTAAAACATGCATTTTTAACGGATAAAGGGCATAAATATTGTTACTATTACATTAATTAGACAATTAGTTAGTAGTAGCATGAAATTAGCAGCAATACCGATGCTTATAGTCGGTTTATGTGTTGGTTGCGCATCAACAGGGACGGTTACCAGTGAGCAGCTTAAATACACCCAATGGCAATTATCACGTGTTAATGGTTTAGCAATTCCACCTTCGTTTAATGCATCAATGAGCTTTATTGAAGCGCTGCAAGTAAACGGTTTTGCTGGCTGTAACAAATTTTTTGGTGAAGGCTCGCTTGAAGAAAGTAACCTTACCGTAAGTAAATTAGGAATGACGCGCAAGTCGTGTGGCGAAGAGCTTGATGAGTTTGAGCAGCAGTTATTACAAGCCTTAAAGCAAGGTGCAGAACTTAAAATGCAAGACCAGCAATTAGTCATGCAAGGTGAGCAAACATTTGTGTTTATCCCTAAATAATTTTAAGTTTTTGAAAAACAGCCCCTTGCGGGCAGTTTTTAACTGACGTACACTCAGCGCAGATTTGTTGAATAATATCTTCGAATCGATGAACAAAATTTATATATCAATACTTGTCGGAGTGCCAAAGCTAAGTAATTAGTTTTTGGCTGAGATCGCGAAAGCGGGATCCGTGAACCTGATCAGATTAATACCTGCGTAGGGAACAAGCTGCCTAAAATGGGACGCTTGTGCGTCTTTTTTTATGCGCACAATAAAGTGATTTTGTTTATTTTAGGCTGCAAAGTAGCATGTACGCTACTTTACGATCTTTCTCTATTCCTCGGAATATCTGACAAGACAACCCTTAAGCAATGAGGCAAGTCATGTCAAATACTACAAATAAAGCGTCACGCCGAGAAACTCGTGCTGCCGCGTCTGAATATATTTATAACTTAACGGGTCAACCGTTCCCAAATTCTCATAAAGTATACGTTGAAGGTACTCAACCAGGTGTGCGTGTTGGTATGCGTGAAATCACGTTAAGTGACACGTTTATTGGCGGCACAGATGAAAACCCTGTTTATGAGTCAAACGATCCGCTACGTGTTTACGATACGTCGGGCCCGTATACCGATCCTAATTTTAAACTAGACGTGCGCAAAGGCTTACCAAAATTTCGTGAACAATGGATTGAAAACCGTGGTGACACCGAAATTTTAGAATCAGTGACGTCGCAGTTTTCGCAGCAGCGCATGGCAGATGAAGGGTTGGATCATATTCGCTTTGATCACCTTCCAAAAATTCGCCGTGGTGTCGCTGGTAAAAACGTAACGCAAATGCACTACGCACGCCAAGGGATTATTACCCCTGAAATGGAATACGTAGCTGTTCGTGAAAATATGGGGCGTGCAGAAATTCGTAAAGAATTACTTGCCGCGCAGCATAAAGGCGAGTCGTTTGGTGCGAGTATTCCTGAATTTATTACCCCAGAGTTTGTACGCGACGAAATAGCCCGTGGTCGCGCTATTTTACCAAATAATATAAACCATCCAGAAACAGAGCCTATGATTGTAGGTCGTAACTTTTTAGTAAAAGTTAATGCCAATATTGGTAATTCATCGGTTAGCTCATCTATTGAAGAAGAAGTAGAAAAAATGGTGTGGTCTACCCGCTGGGGCGCAGACACCGTGATGGACTTATCAACGGGGCGTTACATTCACGAAACGCGCGAATGGGTTGTACGTAACTCGCCTGTACCTATTGGCACAGTACCGATTTATCAAGCGCTTGAAAAAGTAAACGGTGTGGCTGAGGATTTAACGTGGGAGATTTTCCGCGATACGCTTATTGAACAAGCCGAGCAGGGTGTTGATTACTTTACTATTCATGCCGGTGTACTGCTTCGCTACGTACCAATGACGGCTAAACGTGTAACCGGTATTGTGTCGCGCGGTGGCTCAATTATGGCTAAGTGGTGTTTAGCGCATCACAAAGAAAACTTTTTATACACGCACTTTGAAGACATTTGCGAAATTTTAAAACAATACGATGTGTGTTTTTCATTAGGTGATGGCCTTCGCCCAGGCTCGATTGCTGATGCCAACGATGAAGCGCAGTTTAGTGAGCTGCGCACATTAGGTGAACTGACTAAAATTGCGTGGAAGCACGACGTACAAGTATTTATTGAAGGCCCAGGGCATGTGCCAATGCACATGATTAAAGCCAATATGGATGAGCAATTAAAGCATTGCGACGAAGCGCCATTTTACACTTTAGGCCCGTTAACGACCGATATTGCACCAGGGTACGATCATATCACCTCTGGTATTGGGGCGGCCCAAATAGCATGGTACGGCTGTGCAATGCTTTGTTATGTAACACCTAAAGAGCATTTAGGTCTGCCAAATAAAGAAGATGTTAAAGAAGGCTTAATTACCTACAAAATAGCTGCACATGCCGCCGATTTAGCAAAGGGGCACCCAGGCGCGCAAGAGCGCGATAATGCGCTATCAAAAGCACGTTTTGAGTTTAGATGGCATGATCAATTTAATATTGGTTTAGATCCAGAGCGTGCTCGTGAGTATCACGACGAAACCCTTCCGCAAGAATCAGGCAAAGTGGCTCACTTTTGCTCTATGTGTGGCCCTAAATTTTGCTCTATGAAAATTAGCCAAGAAGTACGCGATTACGCTAAAGATTTAGAAACACGCGGTATTGATCCAAATGACGCTGGCGAGGCTATTGAGATCAAAATGATTGATGTAGAAGCCGAGATGAAAGCTAAATCTGCCCAGTTTAAGCAAACAGGCTCAGAAATTTACCACAAAGCGGTATAGCAATAAGTTAGATGCAGATGTAGGTGAGGTTTTATACCTCGCTTCTTTAAACATTGAAGAAGTGCGAGTGAGTTCGCACCTACTAATAACTGCTTTTGGAGGTTTTATGTTTTATAACATTGCTGTGGTGGGTTTTGGTTTAGCAGGGCGCTTAGCTGCCCTTGAGCTAAGTAAGTTGCATCATGTAACGGTGTTTGAAGCTGACGATGAGCAAACCCCAAATAGCGCCGGTAAAGTGGCTGCAGCAATGCTTGCCCCGCTGGCTGAGTCGGTATTGTGTGAGGCTGATTTAGCTTTAATGGGTCTTGATTCAATGAAGCGCTGGCCAGAAATAGTGAGTGAACTTGAGGGGGATGTGTTTTTTCAGCAGCAAGGCACATTGGTCGTTGCGCATCAGCAAGATAAGGGCGACCTACAAAGCTTTACTCAGAGAATAAAGCCCATAGCAGGGCACAGCGCTCAGGCATTAAATGCTCAGCAAATAGCGCAGTTAGAGCCAGAGCTTGCTAATCGGTTTAACCAAGGTCTATTTTTACCCTGCGAGGGGCAAATAGATAACCAAGCCTTTTATAAAGCAAGTTTTACCATGCTCAACAAGCGCAAAGTTAAGTGTGTGTTTAACCAGCGCGTAACCATTAAAAACGGCGAAATAAATAATCGACCATTTGACTACATTATAGATTGTCGTGGGCTTGGTGCTAAAAGTGATAAACCGCTTAGAGGTGTGCGCGGTGAAGTCGCAAGGCTATATGCACCTGAAGTAAATTTAACGCGACCTGTGCGTTTAATGCATCCGCGTTACCCAATTTATATAGCGCCTAAACCGAATCATGAATATGTAATTGGTGCGACCGAAATCGAATCGCAAGATAGCGGCGCCGCAACAGTGCGATCAACTCTTGAGTTACTTTCAGCGGCTTATACCGTACACAGCGGATTTGCCGAAGCACGGCTACTTAATATTCAAACCGGATTACGCCCTGCATTTAGCGATAACCGCCCAGAAGTATCACAAGTTGGTAATGTAATTAGCATTAACGGCTTATATCGTCATGGTTATATGCTGGCACCGGCATTAGTGGCGCAAGTAGTTTCACGAATAGAGTGAGAATAAAATGAACATTACAATTAATGGCGAGCTACTTAATGTTAATAGCAAAGCACTCGTCGAGGTACTTCAAAGTTTTGGTGCAGTTGCGCCTTTTGCTGTGGCTGTTAATGGCGAATTTATTCCACAAAGTTGGCACAGTAACTATGTACTTAATGAGGGCGACAGTGTTGAGTTGCTGTCACCCATTCAAGGCGGATAAAGCTCATGCAAGCTAAAGACTGTTTAACTATTTATGGTGAGCAAATAAAGAGTCGTTTATTAATCGGCTCTGCGCTTTATCCGTCGCCCGATATTATGACCCAATCGATAGTCGCCTCAGGGGCTGAAATTGTTACCGTGTCGCTTAGGCGTCAGCAAAGTGCAGCAGCAGGTGATGACTTTTGGCAGCTAATAAAAAATACAGGCTTAAAAATACTGCCTAATACCGCAGGGTGCCACAGTGTTAAAGAGGCCATAACGCTTGCAAAAATGTGCCGAGAGGTATTTGCCACCGACTGGATTAAGCTAGAGCTGATTGGCGATGATTACAATTTACAGCCTGACCCTTTTGCGTTACTTGAAGCGACAAAAATATTGATTGATGATGGCTTTAAAGTATTGCCTTATTGTACCGATGACTTAGTACTTTGCCAGCGCTTAAATGAGCTAGGGTGTGAGGTGCTTATGCCGTGGGGGGCGCCAATCGGCACCGGTAAAGGCTTGTTAAATAGTTATAATTTAAAAACTATTCGAGAGCGTTTACCCAATACCACATTAATAGTAGATGCTGGTTTAGGTTTGCCATCGCATGCCTGCCAAGCACTCGAAATGGGGTATGATGCGGTATTATTAAATTCAGCCATTGCAGGGGCGGGCTGCCCAATTACTATGAGCCGCGCATTTAAAGCCGCAGTTGAAGCAGGGCGCTTTGCATATCAAGCAAAAGCAATGCCTGAAAAAGACGTTGCAGCCCCATCAACCCCAACAATGGGTATGCCATTTTGGCATCAGCAGTGAAGGAAAGAATATGAATAACGTAGTGTGGACAATTGCCGGATCTGATTCGGGCGGCGGTGCAGGTATTCAAGCAGATATAAAAGCAATGCAAAGTTTTGGTGTACATGGCTGCACGGCAATTACGGCGCTTACTGCACAAAATAGTTTAGGCGTAGAAGCTATTAATGCAGTGTCTACCGATATTATTGAATCGCAGTTACTTGCGCTTGAAAAAGACATGAAAGCCAAAGTAATAAAAATTGGCATGTTAGCCAATGTGCAGCAAATTCAGTTGCTCAGCGAGCATATAAGCCACTATAAAGCTAAGTGGTCTGTGCCTCCCGTTATTGTATATGACCCTGTTGCTATTGCCTCAAGCGGTGACTTACTAACAGAAGAGGACACGGTAAGTGCAATAAAAGAATGTTTACTGCCGCTAGTGGATGTAATAACTCCAAACACCCACGAAACACAGTTATTAACTGGTGTGTATTTAATTGGCCCAGCTGCAATAAAAGAAGCGGCTAATAAGCTATTAAGCTGGGGGGCAAAAGCTGTTGTTATTAAAGGCGGACATTGGGATTACCCAAGTGGCTACTGCATTGATTATTGTATTGATAGTAATACACAAAATGGCGAAGAATATTGGTTAGGCAATCAAAAAATACAAACACCGCATAACCACGGCACCGGATGTAGCATGGCTTCGGTCATTGCTGCGTGTTTAGCTAAAGACTACCCATTAAAAGATGCCTTTATTTTAGCTAAAGCATATATAAACCAAGGGCTAAAACAGTCGGTACGCTATGGCGAAGGGATTGGACCGGTTGCTCATACATCGTTCCCCACTAATTTAGCTGACTACCCACAAGTAATTGAGCCAGGGAGCTGGCTGGGTGATGAATTAGATTTTGATGTGCCGCTTGATTTTAATATGGCTGCTGATTTTGCTCCATGTGAAAGTAAATCGCTTGGCTTATATGCGGTTGTAGATAGCACAGATTGGTTAGAAAAATGCTTACAACAAGGCATTAAAACAGCGCAGTTACGCGTTAAAAATAAAACGCAAGATGAGCTTGATGGGCTCATTAAGCATGCTGTTGAGCTGAGCAAGAAATACAACGCACAGGTATTTATAAACGACTACTGGCAGTTAGCTATTAAGCACGGTGCATATGGCGTGCATTTAGGGCAAGAGGATTTAGAGATTGCCAATTTAGCGGCAATTAAAGATGCTGGGTTAAGGCTTGGGCTTTCTACTCATGGTTTTTATGAAATGCTGCGTGCGCATAATTATCGCCCTAGTTATATGGCATTTGGTGCTATTTACCCAACCACAACAAAAGATATGACAGGCCAAATACAAGGCCTTGAAAAGCTCATTAAATTTGTACCTCTTATGCAAAGCTACCCAACAGTAGCAATAGGCGGTATTGATTTAAGCCGTGCTGAACTGGTAGCTAAAACAGGCGTAGGCAGTGTTGCCGTAGTGCGTGCGATTACCGAAGCTGATAATTACGTAGAGGCTATAAGGGCTCTGCAAGTGGCCATAAGCAGTGCCAATTAAAACTAACAAGGGTAATACTATCAAGGGTAAAACTAACAAGGTTGATAAACGTGAGTGAGCTAAGCGATAAAGAAACCCTGCGTTACAGCCGCCATTTATTGCTTGAAGAAGTTGGGCTTGAAGGGCAATTAGTACTTAAATCCTCAACGGTTGCAGTAGTGGGGGCTGGTGGTCTAGGTAGCCCCGCGCTTTTATATTTAGCCGCTGCGGGTGTTGGAACGCTTATTTTAATTGACGATGACGAGGTTGAGCTTTCAAACTTACAGCGCCAAGTGCTTTATAAAATAAATCACTTAGGACAAAGCAAGGTCGCTGCAGCGGGTAAAGTATTAGCGAGTCTTAATAATCAAATAGACATAGTAACGCATTGCCAAAAATTAGATGAGAGTAACGCAGCTAATATTCTAAAAGATGCTGACATCGTACTTGATTGCTCTGATAACTTTAGTACTCGCTATAGTGTTAATCGTTATTGTATTAGTAATAAATTACCGTTAATTTCGGGTGCTGCACTCGCAACCAAAGGGCAATTAATGGGCTTTGATTTTAGACAAAGTGATAGCCCATGTTATGGCTGTGTTTTTCCACAGGGCGAAGCTACACCAGTTATCAATTGCAGTAACGCTGGGGTTATTAGCCCGTTACTTGGTGTAATAGGCTCTATGCAGGCGCAACTTACGCTCAACTTATTGCTGGGGCATGCAGAGGGAGGTGTGTTTATAACCTTTGATGCGCTCACTTTAAAACAACAGCACTTTAAAGTGATTAAAGATTCAGAGTGTAAAGAGTGTGGTAAATAAGTTTTTGAGGGGCTTGTGCCTTTTATTAAATGTAGCGTTAAAGAATTAAAAGCTGCGCTTTTCGCGTGAGCAAGCTTCACGCCTACAACATATCAAACTTTTGCACCAAGCTTGTTGACGCACAGCTTGCTGGCGTGACGAGCAAAGCTCGTAATTTCTATGCTTTGGTGTCTTCTCATTTACTCCTATTTGTGCAATAAGATCTTAAGTGATTTATTCACAAAGAGGTTAAGAGGGCGCTGCGCTTTAGAGAAGTAAAAATAAATAATTACTATGTTTTATGTCTTCTCATTTACTCCTCTTTTGCTTCTCTTTGTGCAATAAGGTTTTAAGTGATTTATTTCACAAAGAGGTTAAGAGGGCGCTTCGCTTTAGAGAAGTAAAAATAAATAATTACTATGTTTTATGTCTTCTCATTTACTCCTCTTTTGCTTCTCTTTGTGCAATAAGATTTTAAGTAATTTATTCACAAAGAGGCTAAGAGGGCGCTGCGCTTTAGAGAAGTAAAAATACATAATTACTATTGTTTTATGTCTTCTCATTTACTCCTCTTTTGCTTCTCTTTGTGCAATAAGATTTTAAGTGATTTATTCACAAAGAGGTTAAGAGGGCGCTGCGCTTTTCGCGTAAACAGGCTTTGCGCCTACAAAAATAAAAAACCGCGTTAATTAAACGCGGTTTTTTTAATTTCGAATTAACGATTTATTTAGTCGTTAATTTTTGCAAACGCAGTACCTAAGCGAGTAACCACTTCTGGTAGTTGGTCATCCAGTATTTCAGCTTTATCAGCACCCCATGCTAGTACCACAGTAGAGCCTAATTTAAAGCGACCCATCTCTTCACCCTTTTTAAGCGTGATAGCGTTATCGCCAGTGGTTGGATATTTCCAACTAAATACATCGCTACCTGCTGGTGGCGTGACAGTACCTGCCCAAATAGTTTCTATGCTGGCTACAATTGTTGCGCCAACAAGTACCATAGCAAGCGGACCAATCTCAGTTTCAAAAATTGCTACTACTCGTTCATTACGCGCAAACAAGTTAGGCACGTTTTGCGCGGTAAGTGGGTTTACTGAAAATAAATCACCTGGCACGTAAATCATTTTGCTTAGTGTGCCATCAATTGGCATATGAATACGATGGTAATCTTTAGGTGCTAAATAAATCGTTGCAAACTTACCGCCTAAAAATGGTGTTGTATCATCTTGTGAGCCGCCTAGTAGCGCTTGTAAGCTGTAATCGTGACCTTTAGCTTGTATTAGCTGTCCGTCAACAATATCGCCTAGCTGGCTGATTGCGCCATCCACTGGATGAATGATGATATTGCTATCTTCTACCATTGGGCGCATGCCGTCTTTTAAAGGGCGAGTAAAAAATTCATTAAAGCTTTTATAATGAGCCGGATCTGGGTATTGGGCTTCGCTCATATCTACTTTATATTGCTTAATAAATAGTTTAATTAAAGTCGTTGTTAAAGCACCTGCTTTAGCTGCGGCTAATTTACCCACTACGCGTGAAATAAAGTGTTTTGGCATTGCGTACTGCATTGCGATTTTAAATTTGTCTAAACTCACAGTATTTATCCTAAATTATACGCGAGGCGCACGGGCGCCTGCACGGCCATCGGCCATTGTTTCTAAAATTCGGTGGTAGCTGTCAAAGCGCAATTGAGAAATTTTGCCATCTGCTACAGCTTCTTTAACTATACAGCCCGGATCGTTTAAATGTTTACAGTCTCTAAAGCGGCACCCGCCTATAAATTCTCTAAACTCTTTAAAGCACCAGGTTACACGCTCAATATCTAAATGCCATAAACCAAATTCGCGAATTCCTGGCGAGTCGATTAGGTTACCGCCACTTGGTAAATGGTGAAGGCGTGAAACAGTTGTTGTGTGCTGGCCTAGGCCGCTGTTTTCAGATACTTCTTTAGTTAATATTTCAGCGTTAGGTAATACAGTATTAACGAGGGTGGATTTACCCACACCACTTTGGCCAACAAAAATGTTATTTTTACCAACAAGTACTTCTTTTAATTCATCAATACCATTGCCCGATATATTACTAACAAGGAGTACTTGGTAATCAAGTTTACGATAGATATCGAGAACTTTTTGTATTTCGCTAAGACCTGCGTCATCAATTAAATCTATTTTATTGAGTACTAAAATTGGCTCAATACCCATATCTTCACAGGCTATTAAATAGCGGTCGATAATACTTGGGGTAAACTCAGGTAATACCGCCGATACCATGAGTATTTGATCAATGTTAGCCGCAATAACTTTTACGCCGTCGTAAAAGTCAGGGCGGGTAAGTTGCGAGCGACGCTCTTGCGTGGCTTCAATTACTCCGGCTAAATCACCTTCACTTACTTTGGCACGGCGAAACAATACCTCATCACCACACACTAAATTTGACACGGTACGTCGTATATTACAACGAAGTACATCGCCATTTTCAGTTTCGACATCGGCGTGTTGGCCAAAACGACTGATCACAATTGCGCTCTCGACCTGACCTAAATTATCGGTTTGCCACTCTTGCGCGCCTTTTTTAGCTGGTCTTGAGTCTGCGCTATTAATGCGCTTTTGGTGGTTGGCCTTGATCTGACGCGATTGGCCTTTACTTAATTTTTTCTGTTTTGCCACTGGAGGCCTATAACCTTAGTTAAATGTCGCTTTTCCTAAAAAAAGCTTTAGCTCGACGGTTGATGCTAATATGATATATCGAAATGCGTTGGATCTAAAGGAAAGCACCGCTTAGGTAATTATGACTATTAATAAATCAAATTTAATTTGGCTCGATCTTGAAATGACAGGACTCGAACCAGAGACCGATAAAATACTCGAAATTGCGACGGTTGTCACTGACGCAGACCTGAATATATTAGCTGAAGGGCCAACCATAGCTATTCATCAAAGTGATGAATTACTAAATGGTATGGACGAGTGGTGTACTACGCAGCATGGTAAGTCGGGTTTAACAGCGCGCTGTAAAGCAAGTACATTCGATGAAGAGTATGCCGTGGCACAAACGTTAGATTTTTTAAAACAGTGGGTGCCTGCAGGTGTATCACCAATGTGTGGTAATTCAATTGGGCAAGACCGCCGCTTTATGAATAAATACATGCGTGAACTTGAAGATTTTTTTCATTACCGCAATCTTGACGTGAGTACTATTAAAGAATTAGCACGTCGCTGGAAACCCGAAGTGCTTGCAAAAGTGAATAAAAAAGGCTCGCACCTTGCTTTGGATGACATTAAAGATTCGATTATGGAATTAAAAGTCTATAGAGAAAATTTCTTTAATTTGTAAAAAACACTTGCAAACACATCGGATTATTGTAGAATCCTGCCCCGCTCAAGACGATAACCCACGCGGGGTTAGTGTGTTTGAGTGATTGAATTACCATCAATAAATGCGGTACTAGCTCAGTTGCTAGAATGTTGAACGCGACCTTTCGCGCTTAAGCGTAAAATAACTGAAGAAATAAAAAATGCGGTACTAGCTCAGTTGGTAGAGCGCGACCTTGCCAAGGTCGAGGTCACGAGTTCGAGCCTCGTGTACCGCTCCAATTTCTAACCAAAAGAAATTGTAGTGTTGAATGAAAATATAATGCGGTACTAGCTCAGTTGGTAGAGCGCGACCTTGCCAAGGTCGAGGTCACGAGTTCGAGCCTCGTGTACCGCTCCAATTTCTAACCAAAAGAAATTGTAGTGATAGTAAATTTAGTTATGCGGTACTAGCTCAGTTGGTAGAGCGCGACCTTGCCAAGGTCGAGGTCACGAGTTCGAGCCTCGTGTACCGCTCCAATCTTTTTATATCCTTTCAAAATCCTTTGTATTAAAAATCATAAATAAAATTATAATTTAAAATCTCTCTTATCTACTTTATTCTTTGTGCAATATTCAGCATTAAAGTTTTGGTTGTTAGAAATTATTACTTCGCGCGCCTAAGATTTACGTCTATAGAGTGGCGTATTTTGAATCTATGAGGGTATGGCTGAAGAAAAACAGAGGTTAACATTTTAAACCGAGAAGCTTGAGTTAAAAAAGCTCACCCTGAATAGTTGCTATAACTCCTCTAGAGCCACCAGAATCGCGATGTTCACCTAAATAAATACCTTGCCATGTACCTAACGCTAAATAGCCATTTGAAATAGGAATACTTAACTCGCAGCCTAACGTACTGGTTTTTATGTGTGCAGGCATGTCGTCGTCACCTTCATAATCGTGGCGATAATAAGGTTGACGCTCAGGAACGAATTTATTGAAATGGCTCTCCATGTCCATACGAACAGTGGGGTCTGCATTTTCGTTTATTGTAAGGCTCGCTGAGGTATGCTGAATAAATAAATGCAACAAACCAACTTTATAATTTGCCAGTTCAGGAAGCTGAGACAATATTTCGTCATCGATTATATAAAAACCTCGCGGGCGAGGCTTTAATGTAATTTGCTTTTGCTGCCAACTCATAATTTATCGAAACTAACTTCAATGTTTGCATTACCAGCATCACAGCTAAATGGCATGATGATTTTTTTACCTTGGCTTTTGTGAGTAATTGTATGACCCTTACCCGATACCACAATAGGCGTTGCCATATCAAAGTCGAAGCCTTTCTCGCCAAGTAAATTTTTAGCACCACCTGTTACCATGTTGGTTATTTCGCCAACCATATCAGTAACTTCTTCATCTATGGTATCAGGGCGTTCGCCAAGCATACGCTCCATGATGGTCAATGCTAATCCTTCATCAAATGTAATTGAAAATGATCCTCGCGTTTGCGGGCCAACCATGCCAATCAAACCTGATACATCACCACAGGCTATCTCATCAGTTTTAATGCGAGGTTTACCTGGCTTCAATTGAGTTTGAGCCATAGTGCTCAAAACATTAATTAAAGAAGATAAAAAAGGATTGATGAATTCTACATTCATAGTGGCTACTCTTAAATTTGTTCTGTGAAATGACTATATAGTTTGAGTATAGTCACTAAGGATAACTTTGAAGGATTATGATGCTCTGCAAGATTCACATTTACCATGTGCTTCTATTGTCTGCCCTGATACAACAAACCCACCTTCGGCAGCTAAATTATTTAGCTCATGCGAAATTACACTCGAGTGTAACTCTTTGACAAAACCACAGGTATCGCAAATTAACAATTGTACTGGGTGTATATGATCAAAATGATGACACAGCATAAATGCATTTGTGCTTTCAATTTTATGAATAAAACCTAGCTCAGCTAAAAAGTCTAATGCACGATAAATAGTTGCAGGTTTAGCACCCGTTTCAGTTATTTTTAATTGCTCAAGCAAATCGTATGCACCAACACCACCTTGTGCGCTGGCTAATAGGCGAAATACTTTCTCGCGGATAGGCGTAAAACGCGCACCACGGTTGTCACAAACTTGTTTTGCTTTACTTACGAGTGATTCTATATTCATCATTACTCTTATCCTTATGCTACCGTGATATACTAACATACTGTGTTGTAGTTGCAGCGTTTTTATTAAGCGCTTTTTACCTAGGAAACCCAGTAATGCACGAACTATTAGCTATATTTATTTTCTTTTTTGCGGTTATTGACCCCATTGGTACTGTACCTGTATTTATTGCAGTCACACGTGGTGATGATGAGAAATTTAAACGCAAAGTTATATATAAAGCGGTAGGCGTATCTGCATTAGTGCTCTTATTTTTTGTACTTGCAGGTGAGCAATTACTTAACGCAATTGAAATTCCGCTTTCGGCTTTTCAAATAGCCGGCGGTATCATATTACTTATTTTTGCGCTCTCAATGATATTTGGTGAAAGTAAACCAGAAGCCGAAATTAAAAGTGTACGCGACAGCACTGAAACCGCTATTTTTCCGCTTGCGATTCCCTCTATCGCGAGCCCTGGCGCTATGTTAGGCGCCGTATTAATGACTCGTAATGAAGAATATACCTGGGTTGAGCAGTTACTAACGTCTTCGATGATGCTTGCTGTATTAGCGGTTGTACTGGTTTTGTTACTGCTTGCAACACATGTACATAAATTAATTGGTGATAGTGGTGCAAGTATAATAAGTAGAATTATGGGGCTTATTTTAAGCTCGGTTGCGGTTACCAATATTTTAAATGGCATAGCCCATTATTTTGGCTTGCAGGTTTTCTCTTAACATTGATGCTCGCTAGGCTTTTGTGTAAAATGCAGCGCCTTTTAAGCTGTGCTTAATAACTTTAATACCCTGAGGTTTGCTTTGAATAAATGTACTTTGGATAGACGCTTTTCTGTGGCCCCCATGCTTGATTGGACTGATCGCCATTGTCGTACTTTTCATCGCAAAATGACTAAACATACTGTGCTTTATACTGAAATGATAACCACAGGGGCTATTTTATTTGGTCGAGGCGACTACTTACATTTTAATAAACACGAAGGCCCAGTTGCGCTGCAACTTGGTGGCTCTGATCCTAAAGCGCTTGCGCAATGTGCAAAACTTGCAGGTGAGCGTGGTTATGACGAAATAAATTTAAATGTAGGTTGCCCGTCAGACAGAGTTCAAAATGGCCGATTTGGCGCATGTTTAATGGCTGAACCTCAATTAGTTGCTGAGTGCGTAGCAGCAATGAAAAACGAAGTAAGCATTCCTGTTACCGTTAAAACGCGTATTGGTATTGATGAGCAAGATTCGTATGAGTTTTTATGTGCGCTTATTGAAGCGTCTCATAAAGTAGGGTGTGATGATTTTATTATTCATGCTCGTAAAGCATGGCTTAATGGTTTAAGCCCGAAAGAAAATCGTGAAGTTCCACCGCTTGATTATCCACGTGTTTATCAACTTAAAAAAGATTATCCGCAGCTAGACTTAAGCCTAAATGGCGGTGTTAAAACAATTGAGCAGAGCCTAGAACATTTGCAACATATTGATGGTGTAATGATTGGGCGTGAGGCTTACAGCAACCCATTTATGCTCAATGACGTTGATGAGAAAATTTATGGTGATGCTGCAAACACGCAGTCACGCCACGACGTAGTGCGTTCAATGTATGACTACATTGAAGAAGAAATGCGTTTGGGTGCTAATTTTTGGCATATTGCACGTCACATGCTCGGTATTTTTCAGGGACAGCCTGGTGCGCGAGGTTTTAGACGCCACCTTTCTGAAAGTGGTCACGGTAAGCAAGCTGATTTATCGGTAATGGATAAAGCATTAAGCTTTGTACCAGAATAAAACTAAGCTTTAAAAATTCTAAATTTAAGCCACTTTCGAGCTGTCTCTTGATCACAAGTCTGACTCAAGAGATTTTGCTAAATCGTAGCCTTCCAGGATGGCTTGTAACTTAAGCCATCCTTGCCATAACACTTTCACAGATGCACGCCCTGTGCGCTTGGTA
>NZ_JACJFA010000033.1:0-21410 GCF_014164345.1 Pseudoalteromonas sp. SG43-5 | reverse complement strand
TAGGAATATAGGAATATAGGAATAGTAGAGAAGTGGTGGAGGGAGCTGGATTCGAACCAGCGAAGGCTGAGCCGTCAGATTTACAGTCTGATCCCTTTGGCCGCTCGGGAACCCCTCCACACTAATTTTATTGTATTTGGTCTCACTTAACTTAGCGGTACGAATAGTGGTGGAGGTAGCTGGATTCGAACCAGCGAAGGCTGAGCCGTTAGATTTACAGTCTGATCCCTTTGGCCGCTCGGGAACTCCTCCAATTCAACGGCGCTGATAATAGCAAATTGCGTATTTAAGTAAAGAAAAAAGCTAAAGAAAATTGAAATAAAGCCGATAAATATCTATCAGTTACCACAATCGACTAAAGACTATGCAAATAGATGATTTGTTAATCACAGAGAGTCAGTTAAACAGTAGGCTCAATAATAGTGTGCATGAAAATCGCCGTGGCGAATTTTCTCTATTATTAGCGATGCTGTCACATGACGCACTCGACTTTAGCCAATTTCATTTACCAAAAACTGAAATAGATAATTTAGTTATAGAAGAAGAGGCATTAAGAAAGCAATTTGGCGCAGGTCCAAAGCAACTTTTAGCCCCTGATGAATACAATATGTTGGTTGGACAGTTTAATGCATCATTAATATCTCAAGAAGGAGAGCGCTGCGGTATGACAAGTATTAAGCTAAAACAGTGCTTAAGCCCTGAACCACTTGCGATTAGAAATGATGATAAGCATATTCCACTTAATATAATAGATAACTGTGAGCTTGCTGTCAGAAGAAGAATTAAAAGCGAACAAACACAACTTGCTAATCCTCCTATAGATGCAGCTGCTTTTTACGACAGCCTTAATAATGATGCAATACATCAACCACTTCAGCTTATTGCGGTGTGATATATGATTGTAATAATCATCAGTTAATATATGCTTTATAACGGGTCTGCTTTATATATTTGCTAATAATTGATTTAATGAAAAAAAAGCATCCAAAAATTAAATGCAATTGCTATAATGGCGTCAAATGGTATGACATGAAATGCCATTATCATTAAACCAAGGTAATTAGGAACGTAATGAAGAAAACATTCACGCTAAATCACGAGAAAATCAAATACCCTCGTATGGTTGATGCTGCAAAGCACGAAGTGAAAAAATATTTGAAAAGAGAGCGTAATAAAACGCTACCTGAAGATGCTGACTATTGGGCATTTGACTGTAAGTTTGGTAACACAGCTGAAGATGCGCAAGTTGTGCACGTTGCTGAATTAAGTAACCAAATTGGCGAAATTGAAAAGCAAGGTTTGACCTCTTTCTATGTAGAGATTTTAGCTCGACCTGCTCAACGTCAGCAATTAGATTTAGATGATGACGAATAATACTTAACTAAATTAAGTATTCAAAGTTATAAAATGAGCCCAAGTGGCTCATTTTTTGTTTTTATGCAATAAAGATTTACTAAAAAGCATTTTTATTAATAACCAATAAGTAGAATCCCTGTTAATTAACATTTGCATAACAAAATGTGATGCTATAGGCTGTTTTTAATTAAAAAAACAAAACATTTTTACTATGCCAATAAATTACTCTGACCATCAATTAAAACTAAGTTTAAAGAATTCTAAAGTACTTATAGTTGACGATCAGTTATTAAGCTTAATCGTATTAAAAAAAATATTATCTGAGCATTTTAATGTGACAACAGCTGGAAGTGGTGAAGAAGCAATTGAAATTTGTAATGTAAATGTACCCGATATAGTCCTACTCGATATTAGTATGGGTGGAATGAGTGGTATTGATACATGTTTAAAATTAAAAAATAATACTGAAACACAGGATATCCCAGTTATTTTTGTTACATCCTTTGAAAACGAAGAAGAAGAGTGTTGGGAAGCCGGAGCTGTTGATTTTATTAAAAAGCCGATTGTAAAAGAAACACTATTTAGAAGGGTTCGTGCCCATATAACGTTAAAATTACAACACGACTTACTCAATCAAAAAGTATTTTTAGATGATTTAACTAAAGTATTCAATCGCCGTTATTTTGATGCACATTTTTCTAAAATGGAACGAAGCGCCTTACGAGAAAAAGTTGACTATGCATTATTACTCATCGATATAGATTATTTTAAGCAATACAATGATATCTATGGTCATGTGCAGGGGGATACGGTGTTAAACCTAGTAGCACAAACTATTACTAATAGTTTGCAAAGGCCAACCGATTTTGTTGCGCGTTATGGCGGCGAAGAGTTTGTAGTTGTTCTACCGCATACAAGCACTGAAGGTGCAATTTGTGTTGCTGATAAAATTAAACAGAATGTGGCCGATTTAGGAATATTACACAAATATTCAGAATATGATTTTGTGACTATTAGTATTGGCGGTGCAACCCTACAACCATACGTAAATAACAAAAACACGTTGCAGATCGCAGATGAAAAAATGTATGAGTCTAAAATGCAAGGGCGTAACAAAGTGTGTTTTTAAGTTTAGTTAGCTAATAAATCACTCTGCCACTTAAAAACACCTTTTAGGTGATAAATATTAAATAAGATTATTTATTACATGCTATGACATTTTTTGTACTTTTTATTGCTACCGCATGGGCAGTTATCATTTCTGCCTACTTTAATATCTTCAACAGGATATATAGTGCCATCTAAATAACGCCATTGAGTGTTTTCTTTAATAAACTGCGATTTTTCATGAAGCTCACAAAATAAGTTTTGATAAAAATATTGGGCTTTAAATTCTACAGTTCCAGTATCGCCATCATGGCTTGAGTCAATTAAATCAAGATTTATAAATCGACAGCTGTTAGCAAAATCATTGATTTCTTTAACCGGATTCTCAGCTTGTTTTTCTTTTGCGTAGGTTTGATAAACATATTTTGCATTTTTAATAACATAAGCGCTGAATCGTGAGCGCATAAGTTGTTCAGGAGTGTCAGCTTGCTTTACAGATAAGTGAAGCGGCTCGCAGCAATCGGCATAATTGTGCCCACTGCTGCAAAAACATAATGTGGTATTGAGTGAAGTCATAATAATAATACAGAATCTAAAACATTAGTTTAACAAGCTTATTGAGCGAGTGGTATCTCTGTTGTTTGAGCGTTTTTAGTAAAACAGTATAGTTTTGTATTCGTTTTACTTAAATCGAACGATAGATTTGTAAGTAGTTGGTTATTAACTATATCGGTCCAGGTAATTACCGCTGCAAAGTTTCCATTATGTAACGCAGAATTTAATACATACTCTAAATTTACTAGGTGCTTCTGTCTAATAACAAGTAATTTGCTTGTATCAATAGAGCATGAGTCAAGTAAAGCTTTGCTAGGTACATGATCTGGCGCAATTAGTAACGTCCATGCATTAGAGCTATTGTATTGGTGTAATACTTTTAAAAGCTCAAAGGTCGCTGAAATTTCATCTTCAATTTGGATCAAATTTACGCAATCGCTTTGCTCGTCTTGTTGGTAACTTTTAACTGTTCTTACGGTAATAGGCTGTAACATAATTTTACTCACTGGGTTTTTATACAGTATTCATATACAGTAGTTTATACAGTGCTTTCGTGCAAGCATTTTATGCTATTTATTTGTACAGTTATTCAGCCTTTGATCATTGTTTTTTATTTTTAAATCTATAATTCTTTATTAATCAACTTGTTATAGGTTTGTTTTTGAGAGGGTATTTCAAAAATAAATTTTTGAGTAATGTTTTAATTTGTGGGTTTTATACTGAGTAGGAGTATCTTTGTAACTATATACAGTATTTTTCAACACTGTATACAGTACTTATAACTTAGTTGGTTTATGTGTCTTCACTCGTGCGAGGGATCATATGAGAAAACTGGAGTTGGTGAATTTGTTCGTACAAACTTGCTGCATAACATTGAGCATCTTTAAATCGCTTAGTTTCGATATGTTTGCGTATATCTGTAACCGCTGCAGTGGCAGGTGCGTATCCTTGGCTACTCGCTAAGCTCAACCAAGCTACAGCATGAAATACACTTTGTGGCACGCCTTCACCTTTTACAAAAAATAAACCTAAATAAAACTGTGCTCTATGGTTTCCTGCCATTGCAGCAAGGCGCATCCATTTTGCAGCCAATGGAGCTTGATTATTTTTTAAATAATATAGGGCTTTATTAATAGTACTTTGCTCATCTTTTTTATTATCAATGGGCGCGGGGCTGCTTTCTGGTTGAGTAACAAAACCTAAAATGTTGTCTAGCTGTTGCTCTAAGTCTTGCTCACAAGGTGTTGTTTTAAGCATATTGGTTCATTTATTATTTTAACTACTTTAACAGTTTAGTATATAGCAAGGTAAAATGTCCTGTAAAAGATAATTTTTATGTTAAAATCTCGTCACTTTTTACTATCACAAGTTTATTATGTTTGAAGCCTTATTTAAACTCAGCGAAAATAACTCAACAGTTAAACGCGAATGCGTTGCTGGCCTAACGACCTTTATCACTATGGTATACATTGTATTTGTAAACCCGGCTATGCTTGCTGAGGCAGGGATGGACCAAGGGGCTGCATTTGTAGCTACCTGTATAGCAGCTGCGATAGGCTGTTTTATAATGGGTTTGTGGGCTAATTATCCATTAGCATTAGCGCCTGGCATGGGACTAAATGCCTTTTTTACGTATGGCGTCGTATTAGGAATGGGTTATACCTGGCAAGCCGCATTAGGGGCTGTTTTTATGTCGGGTTGTATATTTTTATTTTTAAGCTTATTTAAAGTCAGAGAATGGATTATTAATGCCATACCTCTGGTGCTCAAGCGAGCTATCGCAACAGGTATAGGTGCTTTTTTAGCCTTAATTGCCCTTAAAAATGCAGGCATTATTGTCTCAAGCTCAGCAACATTAGTGCAATTGGGCGACATTACTTCCCCAGGCCCATTATTGGCTATATTAAGCTTTTTTGTAATTGCAGCGCTTTTATACCGCGATTTTAAAAGCGGTGTACTTATTAGTATTTTATTAGTGACTGGCATTGCACTAAGTTTAGGGCTAGTTGAATATCACGGTGTTATGGCTATGCCACCATCAATAATGCCTACTTTTATGCAACTAGATTTTGCCGCCGCTTTTGATATATCAATGATGAGTGTTATTTTTGCATTCTTGTTTGTCGATCTTTTTGATACTTCGGGTACATTAGTTGCGGTCACTCAAAAAGCTGGTTTAGCTGATGAAAAAGGTAACATGCCTCGTTTAGGGCGTGCACTAAGTGCTGACAGCTCTGCAACAATTGCAGGTGCGATGCTAGGCACGTCTACGACTACATCGTATATAGAATCGGTTGCTGGCGTATCTGTTGGCGGACGTACTGGTTTAACGGCTGTAGTTGTAGGTATTTGCTTTTTACTAATGATGTTTTTTGCACCGCTTGCACAAATGGTACCGGCTTATGCTACGGCAGGTGCTATTTTATATGTCGCTGTACTGATGTTACAAAATTTAAAGTTTGTAAATTGGGATGATATGACCGATGCAATTCCTGTTACTGTGGTATTACTAATGACACCATTAACGTTTTCGATTGCGCACGGTATTGCACTTGGTTTTATATCTTATACGGCGGTTAAAGTTTTGTGTGGTAAGCAAGATCAAATCAGTATTAGTGTTTGGATATTGACAGCCTTGTTTGTTTTCAAGTTTGCATTTTTGTCTTAATGACTAACAAATAGACAAAAAAGCCTGCATAAATTTAATTTGTGCAGGCTTTTTTAATGCTTTTATAAAAGAATTACCATTTCTTTTTAGGAGCAAACAATATATCTAAGTCGTCTTGCTCTTCTTCTGTTTTCTTTTTAAGTGCGCTTGCATTAGAAGCTCTTAGTTCAACACTAATTGCTTCTAAGTAACCTTCAACTTCTTGGCGTTTTGTTGTTACATATTCATCGGTGTATGTAACTGCATTGAGCGTTGCCTGTGCTTTTTCAAAATACTGTCTTGCTGAGCCAACCATACTCGCTGAGCGGGCAGATAAGCCACGTTTTATTTGGCTTTCGATATTAATACGCAGTTGTAGTTTTTCAAGACGTTTATCTTCTAAAACAAAAACTTGACTATCAATACGACCTTTATTATGTTCAGAGCGTAAAATTGAGCGTAATTTTTTAATACCTTGAATTAGGCCAACAAGCTGTTTGTCATTACTCGGTAGCGTTAGGGCTTCACTGCTGTTGTCTAGAACTGCATTGGTGAGGTGCGTTTTAGCCTCACTTAAGCGGCTTTTAAGTGCTTTAGATGTTGGCGAATTAGTAACCATCGTATTTAATGCTTCATAAATACGGCGTTGCAATACACGGATTATATTTTCAGAAAGAGGTATATTGGCACTATTCATTAGTGCTTCTTCTGTTTCTTCTATTATAGCTTTTTGTTTTGTTAGCTCTTTGCGGCGTTCCGCTTCTTGTTTTTCTTTGTGTTGTTGTACAGCACTTACCCAAAGTGCAATCACAATCAATGCAACTATAAGCACTATTATAATAGAAACGATCATGGTGTAATTCTCGGATATATAACCTAATTATTTAATCTTACATTAAATATACGTTAACAGGGTAGCTTTGCGCCGATTAACTTAAAAAATACACCAAAAAATTGATAGGTTGAGCTCTTTATAAACCGTAGTCACCCTAAGGGCTTATAAACTAAAGCTGAATAAACATCGCTACCTCAAGCATATTTATTATGCTAGCCTTGAGCTCTAATCAGATAATTGCACACCTAAAGACCTAAAGTAATATTTTACGCAAATAACACTTGGTTTTAAGCGGTATTGCCTTTATAAATAATATGAATAATAACGTTAAAATTTGCAGCCATGAAATTACAACAACTCAGATACATCGTAGAAGTACAAAATCATAAATTAAATGTTTCAGCGACTGCTGAGAGTTTATTTACCTCGCAGCCAGGAATTTCTAAACAAGTACGTATGTTAGAAGATGAGTTGGGTGTACAAATTTTTGGTCGCAGTGGTAAACATTTAACGCATGTAACCGGTGCTGGCGAAGATATAATTAATATTTCTCGTGAAATACTCTCCAAAGTAGAAGGTATTAAAGCCGTTGCTAATGAGCATACGTTACCTGATCAAGGTAAGTTAAATATTGCCACAACACATACCCAAGCCCGTTATGCTTTGCCTAACGTTATTCAAGGGTTTATGAAAAAATACCCTGCGGTATCGCTTCATATGCACCAAGGTACTCCACAGCAAATATCAGATGCTGCAGCACGCGGTGATGCCGACTTTGCTATTGCAACAGAAGCACTGCATTTGTATTCAGATTTAGTTATGTTGCCTTGTTATCATTGGAATCGCAGTATTGTTGTTGCTAAAGACCATCCTCTCGCTAAAAAGGCAAATAGTTTAACTGTTGCTGACATTGCCCAATATCCACTCATTACATATGTATTTGGTTTTACGGGCCGCTCAGAGTTAGATAAAGCGTTTAGCGCACACGGGCTTGAACCACACATTGTATTTACAGCAACCGATGCTGACGTTATAAAAACATATGTACGTTTAGGGCTAGGAGTAGGAGTTGTTGCGTCAATGGCGATAGATCAAGTGAGTGACACTGATTTAGTGTGTATTGATGCAAGCCACTTATTTGAAGCTAGCACGACCAAAATTGGTTTTAGAAAGGGCAGCTTTTTACGTACTTACATGTATGATTTTATTGAGCGTTTTGCACCGCACTTAACTAAAGAGCGAGTAGAGCGAGCAAGTTTAATGCGTAACCAAGACGATGTAGATAAATTATTTGCAGATATAGAGTTACCGGTTAAATAAGGTGATTACATTGAACGAACAATAAAAAAGCTGCCTATTTTAAATAGACAGCTTTTTCTTTTTATAGCGAGCTGATTAACATTCGATAATATTAACTGCTAATCCACCGCGAGCGGTTTCTTTGTATTTGGTTTTCATATCGTTGCCGGTTTCAAGCATGGTTTTAATCACTTTATCAAGTGATACCTTTTGCTCTCCACTGCCACGAATAGCTAAACGTGAGGCATTAATTGCTTTAATCGCGCCCATTGCATTGCGTTCAATACACGGCACTTGTACTAAGCCACCAACAGGGTCGCACGTGAGGCCTAAATTATGTTCCATACCAATTTCTGCTGCGTTCTCTACTTGCACAACATTGCCACCAACAATTTCTGTTAATGCGCCTGCAGCCATAGAGCACGCAACGCCAACTTCACCTTGGCAACCTACTTCAGCACCCGATATAGAGGCATTCTTTTTATATAAAATACCAATAGCAGCAGCCGTTAATAAATAACGTGTGGCTATATCGCGGTCTACTTCTTTCACAAATGTGTGATAGTACATAAGCACAGCCGGTAAAATACCCGCAGCACCATTAGTTGGTGCGGTAACTACACGGCCACCTGCCGCATTTTCTTCGTTTACGGCAAGGGCAAATAAATCAACCCAGTCCATTGCACGAAGTGGGTCGTTACTGACCTCTATATTTAGTTTTAAGTATAAGCTAGGCGCTCGGCGCTTTACTTTTAAGCCGCCAGGTAGGATACCTTCGGTACGCATACCACGGTCAATACAGGCCATCATTACTTTCCAGATATGAAACAGCGTGTCTTTTATTTCATCTTCAGTGCGTAGTGTTTTTTCGTTCTTCATCATTAAGCTTGAAACACTAAGCCCTGACTCTTTACACATCTCTAGTAGCTCTTTTGCGCTACTGAAAGGAAAAGGAGCTGGGTTTTCTTCTCTAATATCGAGGGCCGCCTGTTTTTCGTTTTCAAACTCTTCATCAGTAACAATAAAGCCACCGCCAATAGAGTAATATACTTTGCTGTAAACTTTTTCGCCGTTGTTTGAGGCGATAATTTCCATTGCATTAGAGTGCTTAGGCAGCGTTTTGCGACGATGAAAAACAATAGCGCCTTGTTTTGGAAACTTAGCTTTGTGTGTTTTGTTTAGATAAATAACCTGATCTTTTTCGATGGTCGCTAAAATGTCGTCGACTAAATCGGCATCTATAGTTTCAGGGTCATAACCGGCTAAACCAAGAATTACGGCTTTACCCGATCCATGGCCAACACCTGTTTGTCCCAAAGAGCCATAAAGCTCTACTTTAATATCGGTAACATTTGCTAATAATTGTTGTTCTTGTAGGTCATTAACAAATAAGCGTGATGCGCGCATTGGGCCAACGGTGTGTGATGACGAAGGGCCAATACCAATGCTAAACATATCAAATGCACTGATCATAATGTGTGTCTCTACTTTGTTTTATCAGCACGAAGCTGCTCTTTGAACGGTCGAGCATGATAACGTGGAATTGTGATTGTGTAACTACTAATAACGAAGATTTAAACTGGTAAGGCGAGTTGTTTTGTAAAGTTTTTTATAATGCTTGCAGTCGCACCCCAAAGTAAACCATGTGGCGTTTTAAAACCTTGCAAAATAACCGTTTTCCCAAATCGTTGAAAAGGTAAGGGTTGCCAATTAGCTTCGTTATTTAACTCAGTGACCGAGAGTAAAAAGCTCGCTTGTACTTCATTATAATCATTTTCCCAGGTGGTGCCTTTATTAAGTAAACCCACATAGGGGCTAATACTAAAACCCGTTAATGTTGAATACTCAGGTAAATGACCTAATACATTAACGTTGCTTTGGGCAATATTTAGCTCTTCTTTTAGTTCGCGAAGGGCTGTGGTGCGAAGGGTAATGTCGCTTACTTCAAACTTACCTCCGGGCAAACAAATCTCCCCAGGGTGATGGTGTAAATAAGTAGGGCGTTTACACAGTAAAATATGTGCATGATTATCTATATCAATAATTGGCAGCATAACAGCGCTAGCACGTTTTTTACGCGTGTCTTTTAACTGGTTTGGCGCAGCTGTAGGGCTTAACAGAAACCGCGCCATAATGTGTTCACTATTCAAAGCGACCTACTGTTTTAATAAAGGGAGGATTTTATTTACTTTATCGTAAGTTTCTTGATATTCCAATTCGACTTTAGAATCAGCTACTATTCCGCCACCTGCCCAGCAGTAAATTTGCGCTTTGTGGCACACCAAGGTACGAATAGTGATACTCGTATCCATATTTCCACATGCACTTAAATAACCAATTGAACCACAATAAATGCTGCGGCGATGTGGTTCTAGTTCTTCAATTATTTCCATCGCTCTAATTTTGGGCGCACCGGTGATTGAGCCACCCGGAAAAGCCGCTTTTAACTGATCGACCGCTGTTTTGCCTTCATCAAGTTCTGAGGTTACCGTGCTTACTAAATGATGCACTGCCGGAAAGCTTTCAATAGCAAAAAGGGAAGGGACGTGAACGCTGCCAGGTTTTGCCACTTTGCCTAAGTCGTTACGCAGTAAATCAACAATCATTACGTTTTCAGCGCGATCTTTAGCTGATGCTGCGAGTATTTGGGCTTGGCGTTGATCCTCCAGCGCATCCGCTTTTCGCGGCAGAGTGCCTTTAATAGGTTTGGTTTCTACAACGTTATTATTTACAGATATAAAGCGCTCAGGGGAAATTGATAAAATTGCCCCTTGAGGGTGATTTATAAAGCTCGAAAATGGCGCTTTATTTGCCTCACGCAGTTTAATATAAGCTGCCCAAGGGGAGCCTTCAAACTGAGCGTTAAAGCGCTGCGCTAAATTAATTTGGTAACAATCGCCACTTTTTAGATACTCCTCAATTTGGGCAAACTTTGCAGCGTATTCCGTTTCGCTCATATTTGATTGCCAGTCGCTGTTTAGGGCAAAGGACTGCGTATTAACTTGGGAGTTAGCGTGTGTATTTAAGTATTGCTCATAAAGCGCTAATCGATCGGTGTTTGGCTGCGATACATAAAACCAGCTTTGTTGCTGCTTGTCGTAAAGAAGGGCATCTAAGTAAAGACCAATAGCCATTTGGGGAAGATTAATATCTTCAATAGCACGAGTGGGGATGTTTTCAATTGTACGCCCTAAGTCGTAGCCAAAGTAGCCAAGCCAGCCGCCGTTAAAGGGTAAATCGTAATCGGCTTTTGTTTTAGCAAGATGCGAAAGCTCATTATTCATAATTTCAAAGCAGTTATCACTACTTTCTATATTATTTAAAAAGCTTTTATTATTTTTTACTTCAAGGGTACTTTGCGGCTCAATAGCAACAATATCAAAACGGCTGTTTATATGATTACTATTTGCAGAATCTAATAGAATTGCATAAGGCAAATGTGAAAAATGCGCAAAAACGTCAATGCAGTTTTGTGTTATGCCTAATTTAATACAATTTTTTTTATTGTTTAGCATTTACTGCCCCTTTAAGAACTGGCTCGAAACGGGCTGGGAGGGTATCATAAGTCAAATTTTTTGGCAGCACTAAGCTGCAAAAAACAGTGCAAACCACCGTCACCGGTTTGATTTAGATTACGCGACAACGCGTAACGGTAACTTAAGGAACCACTATGAGTACAATTTGTCAGCAAGACTTTATTGATAGCATTGAAGATGCATTGCAATATATTTCGTTCTATCACCCACTTGATTTTGTTCAAGCACTCGAAAAAGCGTACAACAAAGAACAAAGTAAAGCGGCTAAAGACGCCATTGCACAAATTTTAATTAACTCACGCATGTCGGCTGAAGGCAAGCGTCCACTTTGCCAAGACACCGGTATTATTACCTGTTTTGTTAAAGTAGGTATGGATGTTAAGTGGGATAAAACAGATTTAACCGTTCAACAAATGGTTGATGAAGGTACTCGTCGTGCATATTTGAATCCAGATAACCCTTTACGTGCATCTATTGTTGCAGACCCTGCTGGTACGCGTAAAAATACTAAAGATAATACGCCTTCGGTTGTGCATATTGATTTAGTAGCGGGTGGAAAAGTAGAAGTAATGGTTGCGGCTAAAGGCGGCGGCTCTGAAAACAAAAGTAAAATGGTTATGTTAAACCCGTCAGATGATGTTGCTGCATGGGTAGAAAAAACACTACCAACAATGGGTGCTGGTTGGTGTCCGCCAGGCATGCTAGGTATAGGTATTGGTGGTACGGCTGAAAAAGCAGCAGTAATGGCTAAAGAGTCGTTAATGGATCCGGTTGATATTCACGAGTTAATAGAACGCGGCGCAGAAACAACTGAAGAAAAACTGCGTTTAGAAATTTTTGACCGTGCTAATAAATTAGGTATTGGTGCACAAGGTTTAGGCGGTTTAACAACGGTTGTTGATGTTAAAATTAAAACAGCACCAACGCATGCAGCTTCAAAACCTGTAGTAATGATCCCAAATTGTGCGGCAACTCGCCATGTACATTTTACGCTTGACGGTTCTGGCCCTGCTAATTTAAAAGCACCTAAACTAGAAGATTGGCCACAAGTAACATTTGAAGTGGGCGAAGGCACACGTCGTGTTGATTTAAATACACTGACTAAAAAAGATGTTCAAGAATGGAAAATGGGTGAAACCGTTTTACTTTCGGGCACTATTTTAACAGGTCGTGATGCAGCGCATAAACGTTTGCAAGATATGATCAACTCAGGTGAAGGTTTACCTGAGGGCGTAGACTTTGATAATAAATTTATTTATTACGTGGGCCCTGTGGATGCGGTACGCGATGAAGCAGTAGGTCCTGCTGGCCCTACAACAGCCACTCGCATGGATAAATTTACCGATATGATGCTAGAAAAAACAGGCATTGTAGGCATGATTGGCAAAGCTGAACGTGGCCCTGCAACGGTTGAGTCTATTAAAGAGCATAAATCTGTTTATTTGATGGCTGTAGGCGGCGCAGCTTACTTAGTATCTAAAGCGATTAAAAAAGCGCGTGTTGTAGCTTTTGAAGATTTAGGTATGGAAGCTATTTACGAATTTGAAGTAGAAGATATGCCAGTGACTGTTGCAGTAGACAGTGAAGGCGCCAATGCGCATACACAAGGCCCTGCTATCTGGAAAGCTAAAATTGAAGAGCTTGATAGCAAGCTAAAATAACGTACGTTTTGTATTTTTAAAAAGCGAGCCTAGTGCTCGCTTTTTTGTTTTTTAAATAGAGTTATTAGCAAGTTTACAGCTCTGACCAGTTTGCGAAAAAGCTTACTTTTTACTGGAAACCTATAGGCAGCGGTACGTAGCGGCCAGGTAGCACTTGTATATTAAACTTTACATGCAACAATTGTGTTACGTTCACGTAAACGTAAGTCGGTGTGGTTCTTATATTTATAGTATTTAAAACTTAAAAATGACGGTTTTGTAAATTTTTTATCTATATAAAAGTTTTAATTAGGTTATTTAATTTAAGCTTAATGTTTTCATTGGTTTTATCATCTGTGAGTATAGCGAACACGTATATGAAGTGATAAAGTCTCGGCAATTTCCAGCGCGCATACCCTCTCACGGGTTAACTATTTCGGAGTATTTTAAGTGGCTGTGTTTAATCGAGTTGAATTTGATAACCATGAACAAGTGGTTTTTTGTTCTGATGAAGAGTCGGGTTTAAAAGCAATTATTGCTGTACATAATACCAACCTAGGTCCTGCAGTTGGCGGATGTAGAATGTGGGATTATGCAAACGACGAAGATGCTGTTTATGACGTGCTACGTTTATCAAAGGGCATGACTTATAAAAATGCAGTTGCGCGCTTACCCTTTGGTGGCGGTAAATCTGTAATTATAGGTAATGCGAAAGAAATTAAATCTGAGCAATTATTCCGTGCATTTGGTCGTCAATTAGAGCGATTAAATGGCAGCTATTACTCAGCAGAAGATGTAAACATCACATGTGCTGATGTAGCTATTATGAATAAAGAAACTAATTACGTACTGGGCCTTGAAGGTAAAAGCGGTAACCCATCGCCATTTACAGCATACGGTACTTTTTTAGGAATTAAAGCAGCGCTACAGCATCAACGTGGCCATCAAAATTTTGCAGGTGTGAAAGTGGCTGTTCAAGGTTTAGGTGCTGTTGCTTATGGTTTATGTAAACATTTACATGATGCGGGCGCTGAGTTGTTTGTAACTGATATTAACCAAGCCGCCATTGATCGTGTAGTAAGTGATTTTGGCGCAACTGCGGTTGGCATTGATGACATTTACGACTTAGATGTTGATGTTTATGCACCGTGTGCACTAGGCGCAACTATTAACGATTTAACTATACCGCGTTTAAAAGCGACTATTATTGCAGGCTGTGCTAATAATCAGCTGGCAGAATCTCGCCATGGTGAAGTTATTCGTGAAAAAGGCATTTTATATGCACCAGATTACGTAATTAACGCCGGTGGTATTATTAATGTTTATTACGAAACAGCGCCAGATGGTTACAGTGCAGCAGCGTCTAATAAACATGTTGAAGGTATTTTTAATACGTTAACTGAAATCTTTGCCCGTAGCGAAAAAGAGCAAAAATCAACGCATTTAATTGCTGACGAATTAGCGCAAGAGATCATTAAAAACGGTCTGTGATCTAAGTTCTAATTTATATAAGGGTGTGCAATTGCACACCTTTTGTTTATCTGTAAGTTAATGCAATTGTTACTGAACAGCGGTACACTTTATTTTTAATTTTGTGCGGCAAATTATGACTCCCTCAACTTCTCTCATGCAGCCTATCGATTTAGATAATTGGCCTAGAAAGCAACACTTTGAATTATTTAAACACTTTTCTCAGCCTTATTTTAATGTGTGTGTGCGTTTAGATGCTCAAGCACTTTACGACTATTGCAAAACCAATCAATTTTCTTTTTTTCAAACATATGTATATTGCACCTTAAAAGCGTGCCATGAGTACGATTCAATAATGCTACGTATAATAGATAGTAGGCCATGGTTACTTAATAGTGTTCGCGCAAGTGTGGTTGAGTTGTCTGAAAACGATACGTTTGTTTTTAGTTATTTTAATAGCGCAAGCGATTTTAAAGAGTTTGCAAATCATGCAAGTGACGTAAGCAAAAAAGCGAAACAACAGCCGTTATTTTCTGATGCATTTGCCCAAACAGAAGGGCAGGCCGACTTAATTCATATATCTGTTTTGCCGTGGCTGAATTTTAGTGCGTTTTCGCATGCATTTAGTGAAGGGGAGAGTTTAGGCATTCCTAAATTTGTATTTGGTCAGTTTGATAAACACACAGGTACAATGCCTTTAGCTATCGATGTACACCACTCATTAATGGATGGTTTGCACGTAGCGAAATTTATAAACACATTGCATGGTACATTTGACTCCTTTTGCAAAGGTTAACTTAAACACGTCATTTAACGGCAGTGCAAAGCAGTAAACAATTTATAAGTAATCTATAAGTAATCTATAAGCAATGCGATGTGAATTACTTTATATTCAAATACATAACCTTATATGCTTGAAAAGCACGTGTGCTGGACATATTTATATACCATACCTTAGCTCAGGAAATCCCCATGATAAATGGACTGTTAATTGTTGTTTTAATTCTTTTTGTGGTGATTTTCTGGCGTTGGCCATCAATTCAAAACCGATTATGGCGCAGTAAATATAAAGACTTTGCTTTAAATTCACAGCAAAAAGATATTTTACTGCGTTGCATGCCCATCTATAAAAAAATGACCGACGCTGACAGAGAAAAGTTAGAGCGACATATTACGTGGTTTTTAAACGAAAAACGCTTTGTCGGTTGTGATGGCTTAAGGCTAACGTCTGCAATGAAGTTAATTGTAGCCGCCGATGCGTGTGTATTAGTGCTTAATAAACCGTGGCCGTTATATAGAAATGTAAAAGAAATTTTATTATACCCAAGTGCTTATTATGCTCCGCAATCAACTCGCGATAGTGCAGGACTTGTGAGTTACCACAATACGGTAAGACTAGGCGAGTCATGGCCTGGCGGCACACTTGTACTCAGTTGGCATGACGTGCTTGAGGGTAATCGTTTACCAAGCGATGGACATAACTTGGTATTTCATGAGTTTGCGCATCAACTTGATCAGGAAACAGGTAAAACAACGGGTACGCCCATTTTAAAAAGCTCAGCAGATTACAAAGAGTGGGGCCGAGTATTTAGCCGTGCTTTCACCCAGTTAAAAAGTCACGTTGCTTATAGCATGCCGCATGTTATTCACAGCTATGGTGCGACTAACGAAGCTGAGTTTTTTGCTGTACTCACCGAAACCTTCCTCGAAAAACCCGCAGAGCTTCGCCGATACGATCCTGAAATTTACAGTATGTTAGTTAATTACTATCAATTTGACCCTATTGTTTGGCATTAAACCTACATAAACCGCGCTTTATCATATAACGCTGGCAAGTTGCGTTTGTTTTTGTTGCAATCATGTGAAATAGTTTTTACTGCAACAATAACAAGCGAGAAACGCATGAAAAAAATGCTTCATACAGTATTAGCATTGTCGGTGTCATTAGCGATAGGGCAGGTACATGCCGCCGAAAAAGACGAACAAAAATGGCAAGTAGATTCACCTAAGGGGCAATTTGTTGACGCTGCAATTAGCGTTGAGCAAGGCACATGGATGAATATAGATGTTAGCCCTGATGGTAAAACCGTGGTGTTTGACTTACTTGGCGATATTTACACTATGCCAATGAGTGGTGGTACAGCTACAAAGCTCACCTCTGATATTGCATGGCAAATGCAACCTCGTTTTAGTCCTAGCGGCAAAAGTATTGCGTTTACCTCCGATCAAGGTGGTGGCGATAACATTTGGATAATGGACTTAAATGGCGAAAACCAACACGCTGTTACCGATGAAACCTTTAGATTACTAAATAGCCCTGCATGGAGTCCTGATGGCGACTACTTAGTTGCGCGTAAACACTTTACAGCTAGCCGCTCATTGGGAGCAGGTGAAGTGTGGTTGTATCACAAAGCGGGTGGCAAGGGCGTACAGCTTACAAAACGCGAGAACGATCAAAAAGATTTAGGTGAGCCAATGTTTTCACCTGATGGTCGTTATGTATACTTTTCGCATGATGCAACACCCGGTAAAACCTTTCATTATTCAAAGGATTCTGTAGCGGGCATTTATAAAATTAAGCGCTACGACCGTGAAACGGGTGAAATTGAAACCATAATCGATACGATGGGCGGTGCTATTAGGCCTACACCGTCACCTGATGGAAAAAAACTGGCGTATATAAAGCGTGATGATTTTCAAACTAGTCTTTATTTATATGACTTAACCAGCGGTGAGCACACTAAGCTTTACGATAAGCTTGAGCGAGATATGCAAGAAACATGGGCTATTCATGGTGTATACCCAACCATTGCATGGACACCAGATAACGAAGAACTGGTGTTTTGGGCTGGTGGCACAATTCACAAGCTAGATGTTGCAGAGAAATCTGTTAAAACCATTCCTTTTAAAGTGCAAACAAGTAAAAAAATTCAAAAAGCGGTGCGCTTTACACAAAACTTAGATACTGATGAGTTTGATGTAAAAATGCTGCGTAATGTGCAAGTAAGCCCAGATGGCGAAACGGCAATTTTTGAAGCGCTTGGACATATTTATAAACGTGATTTAGAGTCGGGTAAAATTAAGCGTTTAACAAAGCAAACTGATCATTACGAATTATTTCCACAGTACTCTCGCGATGGTAAAAAAATAGTTTACACCACATGGGATGATAACAAACAAGGGTCAGTGAGAGTTGTGTCTGCGCGCAGTGGTCGTGGTGATACAGTTACTAAAGAGCCTGGCAAGTACGTAGAGCCAACGTTTAGCCCAGATGGTAAAACGGTTGTTTATCGAAAAGCCACTGGCGGCAGTATTTTAAACCCTAAGTGGTCACTTAATCCGGGGGTTTATAGCGTAAGCGAAAAAGGCGGTAAAAGTGAGCTTATTTCAAAAAGTGGTTATCAGCCTCAATTTGGAGATGCAAACGATCGCGTTTTTATAATGAGTCCTTGGCCAAAACCAACGCTTAGCGTAGTTGAGCTTGAAAGTAAAAAAGTTCGCAAACTGTACGAGTCAGAACATGCGACAGAATTTAGAGTATCACCAGATGGGCAATACCTCGCTTTTGCTGAGCGATTTAAAGTATTTGTAACGCCGTTTGTTCAAAGTGGTAAAACAATTAATATTGGGCCTAAAGACAGTCAATTTCCAATAGAGCAGTTATCGGTACGTGCTGGTGAAAACATTAGCTGGAGTGCTAAGAGCAACAAACTTTATTGGACATTAGGGCCTGAGCTTTATCATGCAAGCCTTGAGGGGATGTTTGCTATTAACAAAGCCGAAGATGCCGACTTTAAAGTGAAAAGTGGCGATAATATCGGTTTCAGTAAAAAAATGGCAGAGCCTAAAGGCATGATTGCGCTCACTGGTGCAAAAATTATTACTATGGACGGCGAAAAGGTTATTGAAAATGGTGTTATTATCACCGATGGCAAGCATATCAAAGCAATTGGTACAGCCAGCGAGATAAGCATCCCTAAAGGTGCTGAGGTTATTGATGTAACAGGCAAAACAATTATGCCTGGTATTGTTGATGCTCATGCACATGGCTCGCAAGCAAGCGGTGAAATTATACCTGAGCAAAACTGGAAAAACTTTGCAGGTTTAGCGCTGGGTGTAACTACAATTCACGATCCATCAAACGATACCTCTGAAATATTTACCGCAAGCGAAATGCAAAAGGCAGGCATGATTGTTGGCCCGCGTATTTTCTCAACGGGTACTATTTTATATGGCGCAAATATGCCAGGTTATACGTCGCATATTGACTCGTTAGACGATGCTAAATTTCATTTAGAGCGCCTTAAAAAAGTAGGGGCGTTTAGTGTTAAATCGTATAACCAGCCACGCCGAGAGCAGCGCCAACAAGTTATTGAAGCAGGCCGTGAACTTGAAATGATGGTTGTCCCTGAAGGTGGCTCATTATTACAACATAACTTAAGTATGATTGTAGATGGACACACAGGTATTGAGCATTCAATCCCTGTAGAGAACATATACGACGATATAAAGCAGTTATGGTCGCAAAGTGATGTTGGTTACACACCAACACTTGTAGTGGCTTATGGTGGCATTTGGGGTGAGAACTACTGGTACGATAAAACTGATGTGTGGAATCACCCGCGTTTAAGTAAATTTGTGCCTAAAAATCAATTATTACCACGCTCTATGCGCCGCATTAAAGCGCCCGATCATCACTATAATCACTTTAATAACGCACGCGTTGCTGCTGAGCTGCAAGACCTAGGTGTATTAGTTAACTTAGGTGCGCACGGTCAGCGTGAAGGCTTAGGTGCACACTGGGAGATGTGGATGTTTGCACAAGGCGGAATGACACCGCTTGAGGCAATACGTGCATCGACACTCGATCCGGCTAAGTATTTAGGGCTTGATAAAAACGTAGGCTCGCTTGAAGTGGGCAAACTGGCTGATTTAATGGTTATAGATGGCGATCCGCTTAAAAATATTCGAGATTCGGATAAAGTAGATTACACCATGATCAATGGTCGACTATTCAATGCAGAGACAATGAATGAAGTGGGTAAAAAAGAACGCGAACCACTTTATTTTGAAGAACTGTAATTTATTTTAAACTTTGTTAAAGCGGCTACATAGCCGCTTTTTTTAGCCTTACACAACTTATAAAGCTTTATATTTTTGGCAAATAATGGATATAAAAAAACCGCTTAACGCGGTTTCTTTTAAAAATCATAAATGTTGATTAAACAACACCGCGCGGTAAGCGACAGTCATGATCTTTACGAGCTAAAATTACAATCCAAAGTTCTTCCGCTGTGTAACCTTCTTCATTTTCGGTAACAACAGTGAATGGCGCTTTTTTCTGTGCTTTAACAGGAGCAGCTGCTTTTGGTTTTTTCGTTTTAGTTGTTTTACCAGAGTTTAATTTTTTAGTAAGCTCTGCTACGTCAGCTAGGCGTAAATTTTTACCGCCATCAATGCTGTACCAACCAGGTTTGGTTGTGATTTCAGGTTTTTTACCATTGGCAGTTTCGTACGCTGCTTCAAAGGCAGATAACACTTCTGTTTTGTCTAGTTTGCTCATCAGAGACCCTATACGTTGTGAACACAGATAAAGAAGAGGTATTTATACCTATTTTAAAACAGTTTTTCAATTTTTTGCGATTTTCCTTCCATTTTAGGCCTATAAACGCCAAAATTTGCACAAAATTCAGTGCTAAGTAAGGTAAGTTGTATGCAACGTAGAGAATTTAACCAACTCCTAAATGACATTTTGAAACCTCATTTAATAAAAGATTTTTGCCCAAATGGCTTACAGGTCGAAGGTAAAAACGAAATTAAAAAAATTGTGACGGGTGTAACCGCAAGTCAAGCTTTAATAGAAGCTGCCATTGAGCAACAAGCAGATGCTATTTTGGTTCATCATGGTTTTTTTTGGAAAGGGGAATCTCAACCAATAACGGGTATGAAAAAGCGTCGTATAGGCGCACTACTAGCAAACGATATTAATTTATTCGGCTATCACTTACCACTCGATATTCATCCAGCAGTTGGCAATAACGCACAACTTGCAAAGTTATTAGATATTGAAATTGAAACAGGGCTAGAGCCAACTTCAAATAGCGTAGCAATGAAAGGACGTTTAAAAACACCATTAAGTGGTGAAGATTTTGCAGATAAAATTGCAAAAGTGCTTAATCGAACCCCGCTCACAAGCTTAGTACGTTCAGCTAAAATAGAAACCATTGCACTGTGTACTGGTGGCGGGCAAGGATATATTGATTTAGCAGCAGATCAAGGCATTGATGCTTATTTAACGGGTGAAGCATCGGAGCAGACAATTCATAGTTCTCGTGAGCAAAACATTGATTTTTTTGCAGCTGGGCATCATGCAACAGAGCGCTATGGTGTAAAAGCACTAGGTGAGTTACTTGCTCAAGAGCATGGTTTTGATGTGACATTTATAGACATAGATAACCCAGTTTAATTAGGCTATATAAGTTACAGCGCCTCTGGATCTATCCAGCGGCGCAAACTTATCCATATATTTCCTACTACTTCGTGACTGTATTGCGTAACCACAAGTAAAGCATGAGCATTGGGAATAAACTGCTTGCTCCATGGAAGTGCAGCAAAATTATGATAATCAGTGGCTGCGGTTATGACTTCAATACCTTGAGCATTAAATAAGTCTTTGGCACGGGGCATGTGCAGTACAGATGTTACTAGTGCAACTTTAAAGTCGACTAATTTTGATGCCAGTAATTTAGCTTCTTCACCTGTATCCATTGCTTTTGGATTTTGGAAAATACGGCTCTTATTAACGCCTAAACTAATTGCCGTTTGATACATAAGCCCGCTATTAGCTGTCTCTTGATCACAAGTCTGACTCAAGAGATTTTGCTAAATCGTAGCCTTCCAGGATGGCTTGTAACTTAAGCCATCCTTGCCATAACACTTTCACAGATGCACGCCCTGTGCGCTTG
>NZ_JACJFA010000032.1:0-22006 GCF_014164345.1 Pseudoalteromonas sp. SG43-5 | reverse complement strand
CAAGCGCACAGGGCGTGCATCTGTGAAAGTGTTATGGCAAGGATGGCTTAAGTTACAAGCCATCCTGGAAGGCTACGATTTAGCAAAATCTCTTGAGTCAGACTTGTGATCAAGAGACAGCTTAATAAAGTGCGTTTATATATCTAGTTATTAGTTGAACTAACAATTAACCGCCTAACAAGCTGATTGCTGCTTGTGGAATTTGGTTTGCTTGCGAAAGTATTGACGTACCCGCTTGTTGTAGTATTTGGTTTTTAGTCATTTGTGCAGTTTCGGTTGCAAAATCAGTATCTTGAATTCGGCTACGAGATGCGGATACATTCTCTTGAATGTTAGCTAAGTTGCTAATAGTGTGCCCGAAGCGATTTTGTACTGCACCAAGACCAGCTCTTAAATCATCAATCTTTGCAATTGCTATGTCAATTAGTCCGACAGCAGCATCAGGATCACCTGTTCCTGTTGTGTCTCCAATATCAACAGCATCAACACCAAGTGTAGCTGCATCTATATTTGCTAATGTAACTGTAATCTTATCATTAACAGTAACATTTGCACCTACTTGAAAGCTAACGGCAGTAAGACTTCCATTAAGTAATTGTTGATTACCAAATGAAGTCGTTTCTGCTATCCGCGTTAGCTCACTTTTTAATGCAGCAGTTTCTTTTTGTAAAGCATCTCTATCTACCTGCGAATTTGAACCATTGGCAGATTGAAGTGCTAACTCACGCATACGTTGCAAAATACTTGTCGATTCTTGCATCGCGCCTTCGGCAGTTTGCGCCATTGAAATACCATCGTTCGCATTTCGCTGCGCTACCGCTAAGCCATTTATTTGCGATGTTAAGCGGTTTGAAATTTGTAGGCCTGCGGCATCATCTTTTGCGCTATTGATACGCATACCAGAAGCTAGGCGCTCCATTGACGTTGCTAAGCCTTCGCCAGATCTTGTTAGGTTACGTTGTGCGTTTAGTGACGACACATTAGTATTTACTGTTAATGCCATTTTACCATCTCCTAGGTTTAAACAGAGTGTGGTTCAACACGATTTAACAGGAACCACTGTTCGATAATTTCTTATAATAAGAAAAGCATTTACTGTGCCAACTTTAATTTATTTTTAAGTAACTGTTTTTAAATGTAAATTAATAAATTCTTGGGGTTGTAAATAATTAGTGAAGTTATTTAGAAGGGGGTGACATTTTTTTGCCGCGGTTTTGTAGCCAATTTTTGCCGCAAAGTATTGCCGCTTTAAAGTAGGTTAAGCGGCAAGGTATTTCTGCTTACAATCTGCTCATAACTTGCTTATAAGTAATCGAATAATGAAAGGTTAGTTAAACGGCCAAAAGTTGCTTGCGATGCTTGCAGTGCCGTTTCTTGTTTAGTCAGTTCGCTAATAGCTTCTGCCATATCAACTTCAACTAAGTTAGAGCGATTACTTTTATTTTGAATGTCGAGTGCTAAGTTAGAATCGCTTACTCTTTCAAGTACGTTCATACGCCCGCCTAAACTTGCTTGGGTAAACACCACTTGCTCACTGGCATTTTGTAATTGCACTAAGCCATCAGCAAGTACTTGCTGAAAGTCTTCACCTTCAAGTGTGCCATCGTTAAGGCCGGTAATAAGTGCTTGCAATGTATTAAGTACGTTTTCTTTATGTGGTTTTTCAAGACTAAAATCGAGTTGGCCTGGAGCATTGCCCTCAAATTGAATTTTCATACCTGCAAATTCAATTGTATCATCTGTAACTTCACCAGTTTGAGGAGGGGTAAGCGACACACCATCTTGTAAAATTTCGTATGTATCAGGATCGTTTACTGTCACACCTGCGGTTGTAACTACACTAAAAGTATTTGCTGTAGGTGAAACTGGAGTCGTTGGATCGGCATTGTAATTTGCTTGATGAAACTTATCGAACTCGGCTTGGCCATCAACATAAACAGTGCCATTAGTAATATTATTGGTCGGTGTTGTTGTTGGTATGTCTGCTTTATTATCGAGTACATTTAATCTGGCATCTGTTTTTTCAAACGTATCAAAGCCGTTATCACTCGCTTTAATTGATACACCTTCAGCTATAGTTATTTGGTGCTGGCCTTGGTCGCCATTATAGGTGTACTCACCCGCTGCAGAATCAAACTGATAAGGCTGCGTACTGTCTTGGTATCCTGAAAATATAAATTTACCGTCTTCTGATCGGGTGTTCATTAAGTTAGCTAACGTTTGTTGAATGCCGCTAAGTTCTGATGCAAACGTCTTTAAATCATCTTTAGTATAAACACCATTACCCGCCTGAATAGTGAGCTCTTGCGCTTGTTGAATATTACTATTTATACTTTGTAATACGCTTTCTTCTGTTTCTAGACGGCCATTTAGCTGATCGATATTTTTAGTGTATTGCTCATTCGTTTGTATTTTATTTGAATACAGCATAGCTTGCGAAATAGCAGCTGGCGCTTCTGAGGTGGTTAAATACTTTTCACCTGTTGTTACTCGCTCTTGAGCATTTGCAACACCTTGTTGGTTGTCGAGTATTTTATTTATGTTGTTTTGGTACATTAAATTATTTGATAAACGCATAATTACCTCGCCGCATTTAATAAGGTGTCAAAAATTTCTTGAGCTGCTGCTAAAACTTGTGCTGATGCTGAATATGATTGTTGAAAACGCAGTAAATTTGCGGCCTCTTCATCAAGGTTTACACCCGATAACGACTCGTACCATGCCTCAGATTGCTGTGCTAGAGCATCAAATGCAGCGCCACTTGTGATTGCTTGGCCAGTTACAACACCTATATCACTCACCAATCCTGAATAAGCTTGGTTGAACGTTTTATGGTTGTCGGCCGTTGCTGTTGTTTCTACATTTAAACGGACTAACTCACCATTTTGTAAATCAGCTAATTTTAAACCATTACGGTTATCATCAAAGCCGCCTTCGTTAAACTCAAGTGTAAAGGTGTCGCCTGTTGCTGGTGTACCTTCTATATCAAAATCGAATCCGTAGGTATCAAATGGAGCACCCGCTTGCGATAACATTCCTTTTGCAGGAGGCGTAATAGTAAAAGTACTCGTTCCGCTATTATCAGTAATTTGATATTCGTTAGCATTATCTGTTTTAACAAGTGTTATTTCACCGTTTGTTAAGCCTGGTGCTGAAGTAAAACCCCCAGAGATAACGCTTGTTACTTCTCCCGCTGAAATAGTAGCGGTACCTATATTATTTAAATCGTTAGCAGTACGGATTGGCGATGCTAGTGCTAAATCTTCCGCGCGCCCTGTTGCAAGCGTAATACTTGAAGCAGCATCTGAATTAAGCTTTATTTGAAATTGATCACCCTCAACACCTGCCCCAGATACATTTACTTGAAGACCAAATGATTCGCCTGAGGTAATAGTCGATGAATCAATAACACCTGTCGATATATCAGCAAGTGAAGGCTGCCCCAGCGGATCGCCTTTGTTATCTATAGGCTGAATACTTACTTCGTTGGCATTGCCTGTATAGGTAATAATAAAGTCACTGGCAGGAAGTTCACTGCCTTTACCGGGCTCTACCGTTGCAGTCATACCAGCAGTGCCCGTGTTAGCTTGATACGCATATGCGCCAACGGTAGGTATATTAAAAATATTACCCCCTAGCTGACCTGTTGCATCCATACCGAGTTTGTTTTGTTCGTTAAATGCATCAGCAATAGCTAAGCCCATTTGGCCAATTTGGTTTTGCGCGGGGACTAATATGTCATCTCTAAAAGCAAGTAAGCCGCCAATTTTGCCTTTAAGCTTACTTACATCAACTTCAAGCGGCACAGCTTTGCCACCATTAACGTCAAGCGTGAATTCTTTAAAATTAGGATCAGGATCCCCTGTCATCGAAAATAAGTTAAATGCGCCATTTTGCATAACAACTGCTTCGCCTGTGCCCATAAAAACAAGTTTTTCGCCATTTGGACCATCAAGCGTTTCTATGTCTATTAGCTCTGATAAGTCGCGTATTGCTTTATCGCGTTCGTTATAGGTAGAGCTGGCATCTGCGGCGTTATTAGTGCCATTAACGGCTGCAATATTTTGATTTAGCGTACTAATGCTTTGAATGAGTGAGTTTGCCTCATCTGAAAATATTTCGAGCTGCTCGTTTACTATACTTTTTTGATCAAGCACGATGCCCGAAAGCCTATCCATTTGATCAATTAAGCTTTGCGCATCTGTCATTACTAATGAGCGGGCAACAGTAGATGAGGGCTGATTTAGCGCTTCTTGCACATTATTAAATAAAGAGTTAATACCAGTCGAAAGGTTGTTCGACTCTTCAGAAAAAATAGTATCAACTCGATTAGCCTCAGTAATAAACTGATCGAAAAACGATTTATTAGAGGTGTCACGATTTAGCTGTGACTGAGCAAACTCGTTTAATAATCGGTATGTTTCGCCTCGCCCTACTTGGTTGTCAACCATAGTAGTAAACTCTGTACGCTCACGAACATAGCCTTCTGTATTAACATTGGCGATATTTTTACTTGTCGTTTGCAGTAGCTCCGAGCTTGCTCTAACCCCAGAACTGGCAATGTTTAATAAATTAAACGACATGTTACTCTACTCCTTGGCGGATCACGTTTGCCGCAATGTCTTTTAGCTGACTGCTATTGAGCACTTGTTTTATTTTGTTGGCATAATTTGGGTCGGTTGCATAACCTGCTTTTTGTAATGAATCTAAAAAGTCGTTTGGTTTAGCTGTATTTTGTAATGCTTCTTTGTAGCGTGGGTTTTGCGTTAAAAAATCAACGAAGTCGTTCACGCTATCTTTAATTGAATCGTAGGCTCTAAAGCTGGCTTGTTTTTTAACGGGTGTACCTTGCTCAAACTCAAGCGTTATTTTGCTTGCTTTATCGCCTTCCCAGCTTTTATCTGACTTAATATTAAATAAGTTATTTGAGCTGCCACCGTCATTTTTATTAATAATGTGCTTACCCCAACCGGTTTCAAGTGCCGCTTGTGCAACCATTACCGCAGGATTTAAACCAATTTTTTGCGCTGCCGTTTTAGCGTGTTCCCACACTGAACTTACAAACTCTTCTGCATTTTTAAATGTTGGGCTATCGGTTTTAGTCTCTGCAGTATCGACTTTAGGCTCAGCAATATCGGCTTTAGTACTCTTAACGATAAGATCGGGTTGCTTATTTTTTTGCTCATGAGGAAGAGCGGAACCGACTTGAGTATCGCTAAAAATATCGTTGGTTGTTCTAAGCACCGAGCCTGGCATAAAGTTTTTAGACTCAGGCGATAACTGCTGAACTATTAAATCGGCAAGGCCTAACGAGCCATTTGATGAAAGCTCTGTTGAAAGTTGCTGATCGTGCATTTCTTCAAAAAACTTTACGCCACTTGAATTAAATGGGCTGTCTTTGTCTTCAAATGCTTCGTTAGCTTTGCGCATTCCTTTGAGCAACATTTGCGTAAAAATAGCTTCAAATTGTGCGGCCGCTTTTTTGAGCGCAGCTTTAGAGGCATCAGTTGATGCATCGCCGCTCGTTAAGGCTTCTTTACGAAGTGAATCTAAGTTGCCTAAATCAAAAAAGTTTTGTTTATCGAGGTGATTAGTTTCCATCGGCTTTTTGACACAAAATGAATAATGCAGTTAAAAATGCAAAAATTGAGCCACTACAGATAAAACAAGGAAGATAAAAATAATAAACTTAAGTTGCTGTAAATAAAAAGCCCTAATTTCAAAAATATAGGGCTTAAGTAATACGTTATTTATTGGCTTGGGTTATTTATATAACAACCAACTGTCCGTTAATTGCGCCGGCTTCTTTTAGTGCTTCTAAAATAGCCATTAAGTCACCAGGCGCTGCGCCAACTTCGTTAATTGCGCGAACTAAATCGTCAAGGCTTACACCTGGATTAAATACAAAGGCGCGCGAGTCATCTTGATTTACATCAATAATGCTCTGCTGCGTGACAACAGTATCACCGTTTGCTAGCGGGTTTGGTTGTGACACGTTTTGTTGTTCTGCAATTGTTACTGTTAAGCCACCGTGAGTTATAGCCGCAGGCTGAAGCTTAACGTTTTTACCAATCACAATTGTACCTGTGCGTGAGTTAACTATAATTTTAGCGGCCATGTCAGCTGGTTTAAATTCTAAGTTTTCGAGTGTTGATAAGTACGATACACGCTGGGATGCGTCGCGTGGAGCTATAACACGAATAGAAACAGAATCAATTGCCTGTGCGCTATTTGGGCCAACTAAGTCATTAATTGTTTTTTCTAGGCGTTTTGCCGTTGTAAAGTCTGGGCGGTTTAAATTAAAAGTAATGTAATCGCCTTGCATAAACGGGCTTTCTACTGTGCGTTCAACTGTTGCACCATTTGGTATACGACCAACTGTAGGGGTGTTAATTACAACTCTACTACCATCAAGGCCTTGTGCGCCTAAGCCACCGACAATTAAACTACCTTGTGCAATTGCGTACACGTTACCGTCTACACCTTTTAAAAAAGTTTGTAGTAAAGTACCGCCACGTAAGCTGCCTGCACTACCAATAGAAGAAACCGTAATATCGATTGCTTGCCCAGGCTTTCTAAATGCAGGTAGTTCTGCATGCACCGCCACAGCGGCAACATTTTTAATTTTAGGACTTTGAGTTGAAGGTAGCGTAATACCAAAGCTGTTCAACATGCCTCTAAAACTTTGTTGTGTGTATGAGTTTTGCTCGCCAGTGCCTGGTAAACCAACCACTAAGCCATAACCAACTAATTGGTTAGAGCGTACGCCTTCAACCATAGACACATCTTTTATGCGCTCAGCACTGGCAGTAAACTGCCAACCTAATAACACAACTAAACATAAAGCTTTAAGGCTATTCATGTTGTTACCCTCTAAAATGGAAACAGCGAACTGCTAAAGAAACGTGTAAGCCAACCAGGACTTTGCGCTTCTTGCGTTTGCCCTTTACCTGAGTATTGAATACGTGCATTAGCAATGCGGTTTGATTCAACCGTATTATCGGCGCTTACGTCTTGAGGGCGTACTAGCCCTTCTAAACGAATAAACTCTTCACCGGTATTAAGCGTTAGCCATTTTTCGCCGCGAATAACTAAGTTACCATTAGGTAAAACGCGCATTACATTAACCGAAATATCGCCCACTAAGCTGTTTGACTGGTTTGATTTTGAATCGCCCGTAAACGACGAATCGCTACCAATGCCAAACTGAATACTATCGCCACCTATATTTACAGGTAGACCACCTAAGCCAATCACTGGGTCTAAGCTTGCGTCAGTTTCTTTGTCTGTTTCTGTTTTAGCGGCTTTTGTTGCTTGAGTAGACTCTTGCAATTTAACCGTAATTATATCGCCAGTACGTAGCGCTTTTTTATCAGAATATAAGTCGTTTGATGTATGAGTATTAAACAATGAACCTGTGGCTACCAGCGGCTCTAAAATAGGCTCGGGGTACATAGGTGCGTAGTAAGGGTCGTCCTGCACTACTTCACTATTTTGCGTAGACATACAGCCACTTAAAAATAATGTGCCCGCTGTAAATAAAATAATATTACGCATAATTCCCCCTACTCTATTAAAGCTGTTGATTGATATAACTCATCATTTCGTCAACGGCCGAAATTACTTTTGAGTTCATTTCGTAAATACGCTGAGTTTCTATTAGATTTACTAGCTCTTCAGTTACATTTACGTTTGAAGTTTCGAGTGAGCCTTGAATAATGCTACCTAACCCTTCAACACCCGGGTTACCTTGTACCGGCGCACCACTTACAGCCGTTTCGGTATAAAGGTTTTGACCAATTGGCTCAAGACCCGATGGATTAATAAAGTCACTAATAGTCAGCTGACCAATTACAACGTTATCGGCTTGGCCTGCAACACGTACAGATACTTCGCCGTCTTGCGAAACCGTAATTGATTGCGCGTCATCTGGTACATTCATTTCTGGCTGAATAACGTAACCTGCGCCCGATGTCACAATTCGTCCATCGCCATCGGTAGTAAACTGACCATTGCGCGAGTAAGCAATATTGCCATCTGGTTGCAGTACTTCAAAAAAACCTTCGCCAGAAATCATCCAATCTAGTGAGTTTTCGGTGGTCAACATGTTGCCTTGCGTAAACTCTTTTTGGTTAGCTACAACTTTAGCACCCGCACCTAACATTAAGCCCGACGGCATTTCGGTATCTTGCGATGAACGACCACCTGGTTGATTAATATTTTGATAAAGTAAATCTTCAAATATAGCGCGGCTTTTTTTGTAACCTACGGTACTGGCATTCGCTAAATTATTTGAGATAACCGATATATCGGTTTGTTGAGCGTCTAGCCCCGTTTTACTGATCCACAATGCTGGATTCATAATCGTGTCCTCACTTTAAAGTTAAACTATGCGTAATAACTGATCTTGACGCTCGTCAATTTCTTCAGCTGTTTTCATTAATTTCACTTGTAATTCAAATTGGCGCTGGTGGCTTATCATGTCGACCATTTCGTGAACCGGATTCACATTCGACATTTCAAGCGAACCACTTAAAACTTTTACATTGGCAGAGGTATCTACTGTTACATTTGCTTTTGGTCTAAATAAACCATCGTTACCTTTTTCGAGCTGTGAGCTATTTGCTTCTACCACTCTAAGCGTATCTATTTCTTCTAAAAAGTTAGCGGGAGCACCCTCTGGTCGAACTTGAATAGCGCCATCTTGACTAAACCCTATTTTTTCGACTGGGACGGGTAAAATAACAGGTCCCCCTTCGCCAATAACTTGACGACCGTGGCTGGTTACGAGCATGCCTTGAGCAGTAATGTTTAACGTACCCACTTTTGTGTAAGCTTCATTACCGGAGGCATCTTGCACAGCAAGCCATGCGTTATCGCTCATCGCGATATCTAAGTCGCGCCCAGTTTGAACAATGCCACCCGATACCATGTTAGAACCCGGACGCTCTTGCATTGAAAATACACGGGTAGGCAAACCTTCGCCAAACGCTTGCATAGAACGCGCTTGCGCAAAGTCGGCTTTAAATCCTGTTGTATTTGCATTCGCCAAATTATTGGCTTTAAGCGCAAGCCCTTGTAGGCTTTGCTTAGCGCCAGAGGCCGCAATGTAGACCATTTTGTCCATAGTATCGACTCACATAAAAAATCTCTGAACTTATAAATGCAAAATAGGTGCCAGATTAAATTTGACACAACATTGAGAGGTATTTAGAAGGGCTTACAAAGAGGACTTATAAAAAAGGCTGCAAAAATGCAGCCTAATATATTTAATGAGGTTTAGCTTATCGAATCTGCAAAATACTTTGCTGAATAGTTGAGTTAACTTCAAGCGCACGTGAGTTTGCTTGGTAATTACGCTGTGCAGTAATTAAGTCTACAAGCTCAGTGGTTAAATTGGTGTTTGATTGCTCAAGTGCAGAGGAATTGATCGATCCTAAAGTACCTGACCCTGGCTCGCCTGCAATAGGCTCACCCGACGTTAAGCTTTTTTTCCACGCAGTATCGCCAACTTGCTGCAGCCCCTGTGAGTTTGAAAAACGTACCATAGCGACTTGGCCTAAAAATGATGTATCACCATTACTGTATGACGCAACAATTTTACCATCAGTACCAATATCAATGCCGGCTAAACGGCCAACCGTTGCTCCATCTTGCTCAAGCGCTTTCACCTCAAAATTACTAGCATATTGAGTAGGGACTTTATTCGCTGTACCTGCTTCATCACGCCAATTAACCTCAATATCAGCAGGAAAACTCGCACCATTACTTAATAAATCTGATAAACCAGCTAAGCCACTAGCTGCGTCACCACCAGTAATTGATATTGAATCAAATGTATTTGCTGCATTATCCAGGGCAGGATCCCCTGTTGTAGAAGGAATACCGCTTGAGTCGAATCCAAAAGTAGTCAAAGGCGCATAAGGGGTGCTTCCGTCCTGAAGTACACCGTCAGCTCCAAAACTATCTCCATCAAGGGTTGTGTAAACATCCCATTTATTAGCGTTCTCAGCCACTGTTGCATCATCTCTTTTCACAAAAAAGAACTGCAAAACATGAGGTTCGCCTAGTGAATCATAAACAGTTGTTGAAGTTGATGAATTATAAGTAGCACTTTCATCAGGGTTAAATTCAAGTGAAGGTGATTCTACTCGTGAATCTAAATTAAATGAGCTATACACACTTGTTGTTGCACGCGGAGAGCCTGATGAATCAGGAATTTGCAAAGCTGATGAAGTGCTTAGGCTTACTGATGTTGTATTACCTGTTGCTTCGTCAACGGGGAAGCCTTGCAAGAAATTTCCTTTAGCATCAACTATGAAATTATCTTGGTTTAACTTAAATGCACCTGCCCGTGTGTATGTTAAATCTTGCGAAGATAAATCGTCTGTCATCGCAAAATAACCTTCACCAGTGATTGCTAAATCAAGTGAGTTATTTGTAAATTGTAGTGAGCCTTGATGAAACTGTTGTGCAACCATTGTCGCTTGTACACCATCACCATTTTTAGTCTTACCAGAGCTAAATACTGATGAAGCGTAAACATCGGCAAACTCAGCGCGCGACTCTTTAAAGCCTGTTGTATTTACGTTTGCAATATTATTTGCAGTTACGTCTAAATCTTTTTGTGCGGCAGCTAGGCCGGTTAATGCAATATTAAAGCTCATAATTCACCTCTAACCTGTTAATCTGTGGCCTGCTGGCAGGCAAGAAATATTAAATTTGTTACGCGATTTCTGCAATGTCGGTTAACCTAACCGCACCTTCTTTAGTGTTCACAATGATGCCGCTTGAGCCGTTAATGTTTACACTTTCAATATTTTTGAAAGTTGCAATAGGCAAGCTAGAAAACTGGCCATTGGTACTACCTTGTGCCGATAATGTGTATTCCCCTTCAGGTAAACGCTCACCGCTTTCATTATTACCATCCCAAGCGAAGCGAACCGCGCCCGCAGGCTGAGAACCCATATCAATTGTTCTCACTAGCTGTCCTGAAGCATCAGTTACACTAAGTGTTAAGCTTTCAACTGCACTTTCAGCAACGATAGACCCTTTAGCATCACCTGATTCATTTAAATCAACAGTATTTGACTCTAGTAAAGCCTGCTTGCCAACAAGCGTTGAAGCTTGCAGGGCTGAGTTTGATGTCATCGAAGTAGCCAACGTATCAAAATTTGAATTCAAATCACTGATACCTTGCGCCATCGTAAAGCTAGTCATTTGCGCAATCATTTGATCGTTATCCGCAGGGTTACTGGGATCTTGATACGATAATTGCTGAGTTAACAAAGAAAAAAAGTCTTCTTGCGTTAACGCATCACTCTCATTGTCGCTGGTCGCTACTTGCGATTCTTGCCAACGCAAAGAGTCTAAATAGGATGAAGATGTACTAATATCGTTACTCATAACCTACCCTCGGTTACCGCTGCCCTAGCAACAGTGTTTTACTTAGCATTTGCTTAGCTGCATCAGCAACTTGCACGTTTGTTTGGTAAGAACGAGAGGCAGAAATCATATTTGCCATCTCCTCTACAACATTAACGTTGGGTTTATAGATATAGCCATTTTCATCCGCACTTGGATGGTTTGGGTTATATTCAATTTGCAATGGCGCATCGCTTTCAACAATGCCCAAAACTTTAACACCAACTGCGGAGCCCTGCTGGTTACTTACTGATGCTGAAGCCTTTGTTAGCTCAGCCGCAAATACAGGTTGGCGCGCTCGGTACGTTTTGTCTTGAGATGAACTAATGGTATTAGCATTAGAAATATTACTAGCTGTGGTATTTAAGCGAACGTTTTGTGCGCTCATACCCGAACCTGCAATATCGAAAACATTATATAAACTCATAATTTTTATCCTTGACTACCGAGAGCTTTATTCAGGCCTTTAAATTTGCCACTTAAAAATTGCAAGCTGGCCTGATACTCCATAGCATTCTGTGTATACAAGTTTCGTTCCACTTGTATATCAACCGAGTTACCATCACCAGTATCTGATTGATTTGGCAAACGAAATGATTCTGAACTGCCCATACTATGAGTACCTCCACCAATGTGTTTATCATTAGTTCTTACCATAGTATTGCCGCTTTGCTGAGTTGACCTTGCCGCTTTTAATGCAGAGGCAAAATCAATATCTTTTGCTTTATAGCCAGGCGTATCAGCGTTAGCTATATTAGTTGCAATTAATTCTGCTCGCTGTGAACGGATCAACATGGCTTGCGGATGCACACCTAATGCTTTATCAAAACTGATAGCCATAACCTTCTCCAAAAAATTGACTTACCCATTAATAAAGCAAAAAATAAGCCATTAATATTAGGGCTTGCTATATTTTTATAAGGCTATGTATCTAAATAGAAAAACGACGCTAGGTGCGTCGTTTTAGGGAAGGGAGTTAGCTTAATTACTTCTTTTGGTAAATAATACCAGGGTTGCACCTAACCATATCAAACTCAGTACTTAGGCCAGTTAGGGACTCTGACGCGCCTAAAAATAGGTAACCGTTTGGATTTAACGCTTGTGCAAACTGGTTAATAATTTTAGCTTTTATTTCAGGCGCAAAATAAATTAGTACATTTCGGCAAAAAATAATATCAAACTTGCCCATTAACGCGTAAGAATCAAGCAGATTTAAATGCCTAAAACTAACTTGTTTTTTTATTGTATCGTTTACTTGTGCCATACCGTTACCGCTGTCTTTAAAAAACTTTTTACGACGCTCTGCAGATAACCCTCTGGCGAGTGCCAGCGCGTCATACTCTGCATTTTTACACATATCAAGCATGGTATTAGATATGTCGGTACCGATAATTTGTGCCCCCATACGAAGCACACCTGGTTGCTTAGCACTAAATTCAGCAACCGACATAGCTATTGAATAAGGTTCTTGGCCTGACGAACTGGCAGCAGACCAAATTTTTAAAGGCCTTCTTAAATCTTTAAATTCAGGGAAAAGCTTGTTTTGGAGTAACTCAAATGGGTATTGATCTCTAAACCACAAAGTTTCGTTGGTGGTCATTGCATCAACCACAGCGGCTCTTAATTGCCGCTCGTGAGGCCCGAGAGTTTTACTAACCAATTCCGATAAAGATCCCACATTAAATCGAGTCATTAACGGAGCAAGTCGGCTTTTAACTAAATACTGTTTATTTTCACCTAAAACAATGCCGCATTGCTGCTCTAAAAACGAACGAAACTGGTCGTATTCACTTTGCTGCAAATCTTTATTATTCAAGTTAGTAGCACCTATTTTTGTTAATCACAATGAACCCACTTTTTAACCGCTGTTGCTAATTCATCTGGGTTAAATTTAGCAATAAAGTCATCTGCCCCTACTTTTTCAATCATCGCTTGGTTAAAAACACCACTCAAAGAGGTATGCAAAATAACATGCAAAGGTGCAAGTTTGGGATCTGCTTTTATTTCAGCTGTTAAGGTATAGCCGTCCATTTCAGGCATTTCAACGTCTGAGATAAGTAATGCTACTCGCTCTGTAATATCATTTTTACAATCAAGCTCTGCTATTTCTTTAAGCCTAATTAAAGCTTCCTTACCATTTTTAGCAAGCTCTGTTTGAACACCTAGCGGCTCTAAGGCTCGTTTAACTTGATTACGGGCAACAGCAGAGTCATCTGCAATAAATACGATACGTTCGCCTAAATCTCTTTGAATATCGCCACTTTGTGCAACTTCAGCACTTACTTCTGTGTTTACTGGACAAATTTCGTTGAGTATTTTTTCTACATCGAGAATCTCGACTAATTCATTTTCGATTTCGGTCACTGCCGTTAAATATGAATAACGTCCGGCGCCTGATGGCGGTGGCATTATTTTTTCCCAATTCATATTTACAATACGTTCAACTCCGCCCACTAAAAACCCTTGCACAGAGCGATTGTATTCAGCAATGATTATAAAGCTGTCTTTAATGTTGTCGATTGGGCGCCCACCTACAGCCATTGATAAATCAATAACCGAAATGGTTTGACCACGAATATGTGCAACACCACGAATATACGGATTAGATTTTGGCATGCTTGTTAGTGGAGGGCATTGCAGCACTTCTCTCACTTTAAATACATTAATACCAAAACGCTGACGCCCTCTGAGCTTAAATAAAAGTAATTCTAGGCGGTTCTGCCCAACCAACTGTGTGCGTTGGTTTACTGAGTCTAAAATGCCTGCCATTCAAATCTCCTAAAGAAAACAAATAATACGGAACGATAATTGCTTTCTATTTATAAAGCTACATAACATCGCGGGTGCGTCTACTTTTTGACGCAAAATATTTATACCCTGTTTGAAACCATAAGCATAGTCGAAACATTATGAGTTTGTTAAAAAAAATCAGAAGATACAGTGTTTTTTATTTTGTTACTAGCTTGTGCTTTGTATTCCCTTTGCAAGCTAAAGTGTTTAGTAAAGATTTATTACAAGACATGGCCGTTGCTTACATAGCTAAGCAAGTTGGTACATTACAAAATACTAATACTCAATTAAGTGCTCTGCCTTTAGACAGTCGCATTCCTGATCGTGTCTGTAATACAGAGCTTGAATTATCAACATCCGATGAGCCACCATTTAACCGCCAAGTAACCTTACAAGCCAAGTGCAATGATGCGCAAACGTGGGCTCAATACGTTCATGTAAGAGTTGTTGAAATGGCCCCAGTTGTTGTTGCCACTGCTAATTTAACTCGTGGTGAAGTAATAACTAAATCGCATTTAAGTATTGAAATGAAACCAACTCACTTTGTACGAATTCAGTACTTAGATGACCCTACAATGCTAATAGGCAGCAGAAGTAAACGAAATATTAGAAGTGGTATGCCAGTATTACTAAACCAAATTTGTATGGTGTGTAAAGGTGACTCTGTTAATATTTACGCTAATCTCAGAGGCCTTAGAATTAAAACCACAGGTATTGCTTTAGAAGACGGTACTTTGGGCGAACAGATACAAATAAAAAACAAAAAATCAGGTAAAGTTTTAAATGCGCGAGTAGATGGTGTAGAGTCTGTTCAAGTGAATATTTAATTTAGATTTATACTAAAGTATCCCACGTATATGCCGATAACATGGCATAAGTTGGGTAATATACGGGTTTATTATTATGGTTAATCAAGTTAATGGCAGTAATCAACAAGCTAATGCGCTTACAAATGCAAAGCAGCAACAAGTTGATTTAAAAAAAGATAACGCAAATACACAAGCTGCTCAGGCCCCTTCGCCTAAAGCTGCTAGTGATTCTGTAAGTTTAACGCCGCAGGCACAGCAATTAAAAACGCTTCAAGATAAAGCGCAGCAATCGCCTGGCTTTGACAGCGATAAAGTTGCTGAGCTAAAAAAAGCAATAACTGAAGGTAAATACCAAGTGGATAGTGAAAAGCTTGCTAAAAACTTAGCTGATTTTGAGTTTAACGTGTATGGCTGATCATAATAGTTTAATTAGCGTAAAACTAAACCAACAAGTAAGTTGTTTAGATTCTTTGCATACGCTATTAAACGATGAGCTTACTGCTATTGCCTCACGACGTGGTGCTGGTTTAAAAGAAATTGCCCAACAAAAAATGTCTTTTTTAACTAAGTTAAGCACTCTTGATAAAGAGCTAAGTAAGCTAATTGCTAGTAACGACTCACAAAATCCTGAAATATCTGAGCTAATAAGCCAAGTTAAAACTCAACTTGCACAATGCCAAAAACAAAATAACGTTAATGCTCATGCTGCCCGCCAAGCTCAACTAAGTGTTAAACAATTAAAAGAGATATTAATTGGCGCACCAACGTCAATGACCTACGATCAAGCCGGTAAATCTGTAAATACCGAGAGTAAACTGGTTCGTAATTTAAAAGCGTAAGCCCAAAATTTGACATTAAATTTCGTTATAAATAATATCAATTTTCTTAATAATGTAAGCCCCCTTAATAATTAAGAGGGCTTTATTGAGATTAAATATCCGTTTGATTATTACTACTTTCAATTAAGTGTTTAATCATCTCTTCCGATTGATTTTGTACATCAACCGCAGGCGCTGCTGCATCAATGCTTCCCCCACTTTGAGCTGGAGTATAAGCAATTGCAGAGCCTTCTTCATCAAGTAGATTATTTAAAGCAACTAACTGCTCTGTTTCAGAGTCAATTATTACATCGTTTATGCTTAGTGGTTCTGCTTCACTAACTCCTACCACCTGTTCTGGCGTGCTTGCTATTGTTCCTACATTTGCTAAATTAATGGTTTCGGTGTTTAACACTTCATCACCTTGCGTATCACCCAATGCTGACTCTTCGCTAAATGACGCTGGCATAATGTCGCCAGCACCTGAGCCTGATTCAGAGGTGTAAATATTGCCGGACTGCTCTACCTCGTCACCCGTATTTTTAATCAAGTAGTTTCCGACTTCATCAACAGTAACAAAATAATATTGCTCCCCTCCACCAATGTTTAGGTTGGCTAAGTTTAAAAACCCTCCCCAATCTCCATTGCTATCTGAAGTAAAGCTGCTTGAAAGTTCTAATACATCTAAATCTAGACCGAGTAAGTCAATGCCTAATAACGAAGAGCCAATAATGTATACTTCAGTATCTGGCTCTGTTGTCCCTTCAACTGATGGGAGTACAATACCTAATATTCCTGAACTAAAATCAGTAACCTCAAAACCTATTGGCGTGGTATCAATAACCAATCCAGATATACTACCGCTTGAAGTTGTATTACCTGATGTATCAGTTGCTACGGCTGTTACTGTGTACTCCCCATCAGCTAAGTCAGTATTAGCTGTAGCACTCCATACACCCGATGCATTAACAGTTTTTATTAATACAATACTTTCAGTTGGACCATTAAAGGTAACAGTTACAGACTCACCTGGAGCGGCAGTCCCCGTAACAAGCGGTGTTTGATCTGCGGTTAGCTCTAACCCCGAGTCAATTGTAATACCTGAGTCAATTGCGCTACTTGATGATTGCGTACCGATATTACCTGCACCATCAGCAATGCTTACATCTACGCTGTAGTTGCCCTCAGGAAGTACTTCTGCTGATGTCACACTCCACGTCCCATCAGCTCCAACTGTTGTTTGAACATTGTGAGTGGCACCAGCTGAATCAGTAAACATAACTATAACCGCTGCACCTGCAAAGCTTCCAGTAACTGACCCCGTAACAGTAGGCGTTGTATCTTGCCCTACCAATATTGGATCTATGACTACAGTTGGCGCTGTGTAGTCTGTGCTTGAAACCATAGTATCGCTTGATGAGTTACCCGCAGCATCACTCACTGTCGCAGTAGCACTAAAACCACTTTCACTAAGCGCGGTGGTAGCTGTTACTGACCATGTGCCATTTCCTGAAACTTGAGCGGTAATAGTTTGTGAATCGTTATTAGCATCAGTAATAACAACACTCACATTTGTACCTGCTGGTGCATCACTTATACCTGTTATAGTCGGTAGCGGGTTATTGGTTACAGATAATTGATCAACTTCAACTGTTGGTGGTGTTAAATCAATTATTCCACCAAGACTTGTAGAGCTTGAAAGCCCTAAGTCTTCAACTGTAGCACTTACAGTAAAGGCGCCTTCAGCTAATGGTGTTGTAGGTATTAGAGTCCACATACCTGCTATAGCCGTTGTATTATAAGTGGTAGCGGTACCGTCACTGTCAGTAATAACGACTTCTACATTACCGTTTATTACATCGGTAGTACCACTAATAGTAGGGGTTGTATCGCTTGTATCTATTATTGGATTGATTAGTAGGCTCGGTAAAGTGGTACTAACAGTGCCAGTTTGCGTTACTGTGGCTATATTTCCAGCATCATCAATACTAATAGCTTCTATGGTTAAATCGCCCTCAGCAAGTAAAGGGGTAACAACAAACCACGTGCCATCTCCTAATACCGTTGTGGTAACTTCATAAAGTGTGTTTGTAGAGTCGGTAACATTAACCGTAATTAAGCTACCTATTTCTTCGTCACTGGTGCCAGTAATAGTAGGCGTTAATGTATTAAGTACACCAAAGGCGTCTATTTCTAACGTTGGTGGAATGGTGTCTATAGTTACTTGTTCAATGACTGACTGCCCAGTATTACCTGCGGCATCAGTAATACTCGCATACACATCATAAACACCATCTGATAAGCTGGTGGTTACTAATGACCACGTGCCATCGCTACCAACTACAGCATCAAATACTGTTTCATCACCATTGCTACCAATAACTGTTACGTCAATGTCTGTACCGGGTGTTTCTTCCGATGTACCTGAAATTGTTAATATATCAGTGTTGCTAATGCTCAGTGGTAAAATTCCAACCACTGGCACTAGCGTATCAACGACGAATTCAAGCGTATCAGTAACTACGTTTTCTGCTTCATCTGTAATGCTTACATTAGCCACATGTTGCCCTTCAGTTAGTACATCTACCTCGAGTGAAAATAATCCAGCTGCATTAACCGTAGTGGTTAAAACTGAACCACCATCAAGTTGTATTTCAACAACACCATTAATTAAATCACTGGTACCTTGGATAATTGGCGTTGAATCCGATGTTGTACCAATAACCTGTAAGCCAAGTGTCGGCGATATTGTATCTACAACTCCGTCAAGTAGTTGCGTGGTAGTAATGCCGACCTCACTTAATACGTCAACTGTTATGCTAAATGTACCTTCAGCCAATGATTGAGGTACCTGTACTACCCACGTATTGTCATCTTGTACTATTGCAGTAAGCTCTTGTACTACATTTTCGCTATCTACCACTCTAACTAGCACTTCAGTGCCTGGTGCTTGGTCGGTCGTACCACTAATTATTGGTAAATCGCCTTCTCCAGTTGCAAAGTCAACCACCGCATTCAGTACTGGGGTTGAAGCGTCTACATCAGCCGTAGTTATAGTGGTTGTATTACCAGCATCATCAGTTGCAGAAGCTTCAACAACCGATAAGCCAATAACATTAACTGCTAGGCCTAATAGCTCCCAATCACCATTTGCATCTGTGGTTACATCGTATGTTAAATCGAGTAAATCACCTGCAAGCTCTAGAGTAACCGTAACGGTTTTACCTTCGCCCAAATCAGATGTACCAGATAAAGAAACCAACTGACCTAATAGGAAGGAAGGCACAATTGTTAGCTCTGGTCCCACAGTATCAACCTCACCACCGGTTTTATTGTCGACCGAAGTATTGCCCGCAGCATCGCTAATAGTTGCACTAACACTGTAAACCCCCTCTGCTAAAATATTATCAGCAGCCGCTTGCCAGTCTCCATTCACATCGGTTTGAACGGTCATTTGATGCGATGCACCAGCTGAGTCCGTAAACGTAACTAAAACGTTTGTATTTGGCTCGTTTGATGTGCCACTAATTAATGGAGTGCTATCTTGAGTTAGTATTAATGAACTTTGATTAATACTAATCTCTGGTGCAATGGTATCTATAGTTGCTGTATTTGTTGCGTCCCCGGTATTACCCGCGCTGTCAGTAACAAATACTTCAACTGAATAATCTCCTTGTGAAAGAGAATTACTTGCCTCTACAGACCATATACCACCCGTTTGAACAGTTGTATTTACAGTATGCTTATTCCCGAGTGCATCGGTAAATACCACAGCGACTGCATCACCTACCATGGCACCTGTCACACCTCCAGAAATACCCGGGGTTAGGTCTGTACTTCCAACAATATCGTTAATGGTCACAACAGGTGCTGTTATATCAACTTCCCCTGTAATACTTGTGTTTACAGGATTACCTGCAGTATCTGTTGTTGAAGCTAAAACCGTGTAAGTGCCCTCGCTCAACTCTGTACTTGCAGCGACTGACCATGTGCCATTTGCACCAACAGTAGCATTAACCGTTTGCTCTACACCTAAGCTATCTGTAATTAAAATAGCGACTATGGCGCCTTGTGGAGCTGTAGTTGTGCCTGAAATTGTTGGCGTTGTATCATTTGAAATTGTAAGCGGTGTAATATTAAGGGCTGGTGGAGTTAAATCGATAACACCGCTACCTGTTGTATTACTCGTTAAGCCTCCTTCAGTTACACTTGCCGAAACAGTAAATTCACCTTCAGGTAGAATATCTGTCGCATCAACACTCCAAATCCCACCTACCACAGTTGTAGTTACAGTATGTGAAACGTTATTAACGTCAGTTATAACAACCGTGATTTCTGTGTTATCTGCCGCACTACTTGTGCCTGATATTGCTGGTGTTTGATCGTTTGTATCAATAATTGTATTAATATTAATTGTAGGCGCATTGGTATTTAACATTGCGGTACTATTTGCAACTGATTCATTCCCTGCGGCATCAGTAACACTTGCAGAAACTGCAACTTCACCATCAGTCAGTGCATCTGTAATATCTACAGTCCAAGCACCACCTGCACCAACAACAGTTGTGTAAGTCTCGGTACTATCTGCATCGGTCACAGTTACTGTAATACTCGTGTTTTCAGGTTCATTGGATGTGCCTGAAATAGTTGGCGTGCTGTCATTAATTGTTCCTAATGCGTTTATAGTAATACTTGGTGCTTGAGTATCAATAAAGCTCGAGCCTGTATCCACACCTTGATTGCCAGCATCATCGGTAATACTTACCTCTACATCATAATTGCCATCAGGCAAGCTTGGCGCCGTAACTTGCCAATCGCCGTTAGCATCAACTATTGCGGTTAAAGTATGTATATCACCGTTGCTATCTGTAATAACTATATCGACCACCGTATCCTGTGGTTCAGTTGTAGTGCCACTTATAATTGGTGTCTCAGTGTTAAATACAGTTATATCATTAAGTACAATAACAGGTACTTGGGTATCAATTGTTAAATCAATTGTCGTGTTGCTGATATTATTAGCGTCATCGGTAACACTTACTTGAGCCGTATAATCACCATCAACAAGTGCTACGGGGACATCTACTTGCCAATTGCCATCAGTACCCACTGTTGCTGTTAGTGTTTGACCGCCGATAAGGATGGTTACATCAGCACCAATCTCATTACTCGTGCCTGAAATTGTAGGGGTTGTATCTATTGTCGCGTTAACTTCGTTCACAATTAATGTAGGAGCAACGCTATCTATTTCACCTTGAGCCTGCTGCGTTGTTAAATTACCAACACTGTCTCTAACCTCTGCAACAACAGTGTATTGACCTTGCGCTAGCTCTGCTGGTACAGCAACAGACCAGTCGCCATCGGCTTGAACTGTCGCAGTAAACGCTTGGCTTTCTCCTTCACTATCAGTCACGGTTATATTAATTACCGTGCCTTGCCCCATATCGGTGGTGCCGCTAATTACTGGCGTACTATCATTCGATAAAGCATCGACACTAACGGTTAGTTCTGGTGCTACGTTATCAAAATCAAGTGTATTGATTGTTCTGACATTACCAGCGGCATCCGTTGCACTGGCAGTCACATAGGCAAGGTTTAGTAAAGGTACTGTTATGTTTGCAAGCCCCCAGGTACCATCAGGATTTGTCGTTGCTGAATAAGTTGCGCCAACTAACCCACCAACTAGGTACTCTGTAATAGTGATTACAGAGCCTCCTGGTAAATCAGAATCCCCCGAAAGAGAAACTAAATTACCTAATAAAAACGATGGAATAATTTCAAGTTCAGGAGCAGTTACATCCACTTCGCCACTGTCAGTGCCGGTACCTCTGTTGCCTGCGGCATCGGTGATGCTGGCGCTAACGCTATAATTCCCTTCGGCTAATGTGCCTGTTGGTGTCGCACTCCAGTTACCATTGACATCGGTTTGTACATCAATGCTTTGAGTAGCATTTGTTGCATCTGTAAACGTCACCGTGATGGTGCTGTTAGGCGCATCACTGATGCCTGTCACTGTGGGCGTGCTGTCATTTGTTAATACTGGCGCATCTACACTCACACTTGGTGCTGTGGTATCAATGGTGCCGTTGCCGGTAATATCGGTGCTGTTACCTGCCACATCGCTAATACTTGCTTCGATGCTATATGGTCCTTCTGCCAAGGCAG
>NZ_JACJFA010000031.1:0-22723 GCF_014164345.1 Pseudoalteromonas sp. SG43-5 | reverse complement strand
GAGTATGTTCGTTAATCATAATGTGCCCTCAAACAAGATTTGAAGATCTGATCATGACATTGAGATTTAGTTCAAAAAAATCCCCGCTAATTTCTTAGCAGGGATTTGTGTATAAGAGACAGCTTATAGCGCCTTTTTTAATGCTTGTTAGTTTAATTGGCTTATTAATAAACTAAAGAATGCTTCTTTGTTGTTGCATGTTTGTGCATTTAAAATAAGTTGCTCGCCTAGTGCTAATGTTTGTTTTTGCACTGTAAGGCGCGCATTGTCATCACTAATACTATCTATATCGCTTACGTGCGCAAGCCCAATAGTACGCCTAATTAACTCAGCACCACAGTAACCAACAGCATCTTGCAATACGTTTTTCATAAAGTATTGCGCATAGCCTACTGGCGCTAGTGATTCATCTGTTGTTTTAGTGCGTATTAATTCAAGCCATTGCTGCTCAAATAAACTATAGGTGTCTACGATACAGCTAAGTAAATGTGTTTGGTAATTACGACGTGCTACAAAGTCATCAATATGCCCTGCTTGTGCGCAGTAATTCAATAGCAAATTACCAATAAAAGAGCCAATATCGAACCCAATAGGCCCAAAAAAGCCAAACTCTGGGTCAATCATCTTTGTATTATTACAATCAACAAAAATGCTACCGCTGTGCATATCACCATGAAGTAATGTTTGCGGGTTAGATAAAAAATTAGCTTTTAGTTTTGCTATTTCTAACTTCAATGCGTTGTTTTTTTGTATTGCGTCAACTTCGTTTTGTAGTTGCTTTGGGTAGTTATTGCGTTCGTGCTCAATGTACGGATCGCTAAAAAATAAGTCTTCAGTGATTTGGCAAAGCTCAGGATTAGTAAATTGGCTAACGAGTGCTTTTTTAGTTTGCGCGGTTAAGTAAAAATCTGAATTATAAAAGCCGGTGTGGCTTAAGTAGGTCGCTACGTGCTGCGCTAATTTAGGGAATTGCTCTGCATTATTTTGTGCAGTACGCAATATTTGTAAATTACCTAAATCTTCTAAAATAGTCAGCGCTTGCATTTCACTATAATGTAAAACATTAGCAGTATAAGTAGGGCAAATAGCACCATGGTTAAGTAAAACTTGTGCTTCTATACGGGCTCTATCAAGCGTTAATGGCCACGACTCACCCACGCAACGCGCGTAAGGCAGAGCTTGCTTTAAAATAACACTATTGTTTTGCTCATCAGTAATTCTAAATACTAAATTAAGATTGCCATCACCAAACTCATATGCCGATAAGGTTTGTCCGGAATCAAAAAAATTACATTGTTTAGATTCAATTAATGTCGATACGTAATCGATAGCGCGCTGTGCATTAAAAGCAACATAGTTAGTCATGGTTTAAATCTCAAAAATCAGCTTTTAAGCATTCTATACTTTTAAATGTTTAGATGTCTACAAGTCTAACTTGAGAGTTATTCAAAGTGGTGTAAAATAACGTTACGCATTTTTAATACCTTAAGCATTATGCAAAACTTAATCGCAAGCAGTTTAAAATATGAAAACGGGTCGCTTAGTGTGCTCGACCAATATTTACTACCTCACCAGCAGGTATGGCATCAGTGCCATGATGTAGAAACCATGAAAGAGCTGATCATTAACTTAAAAGTGCGTGGAGCCCCACTTATTGGTTTAGGCGCGAGCTTGTTAGTGGCGTATTTAGCTGAGCAAGGGGTAGTGAAAAGTGAGCTTGAAAAAGCAATCAATGAACTAGAAGCCACTCGTCCAACGGCGGTTAATTTAATGCATTGTATGGCGGCATTGCGAAAAGCTTTAACGCAAAGCGATTATGTTGCCGGTATTGTTAGTACTGCTGAGCGGTTGTTTATTGAAGATATTGAGCTGTGTGAACGAATGGCAAATCGTGGTGCCGAGCTTATAAATAGTGGCGACAACATATTAACTCATTGTAATACAGGGGCGCTTGCAACCGCTGGTATTGGTACTGCACTAGGTGTTATTTACAAAGCGCAGCAAAAATATGGCAACGTACATGTGTGGGTTGATGAAACACGACCATTATTACAAGGCGGTCGCTTAACTGCCTTTGAGCTTGAGCGCTGGAAAATTCCGTACACATTAATTTGCGATAATATGGCGGCAAGTTTAATGGCTGCAGGTAAGGTGGATAAAATAGTAGTAGGGGCTGATCGTATTGCTGCCAATGGTGATTTTGCTAATAAAGTGGGCACCTATAATTTAGCCGTACTTGCGTATTTTCATAACATTCCATTTTATGTCGTTGCGCCTATTACCACGCTTGATACCAACACCGCTTGTGGTAATGATATAGAAATAGAGCAACGTAATCCTCAAGAAGTGCGCGGAGTTAGCGGTAGCTTTGGCGAGGCTTTATGGGCGCCCATCAATGCTAATGTATATAACCCTGCATTTGATATAACGCCGGCAAAACTGGTCACAGGGTGGGTGTTAGATACAGGTGTGTATAACCAAAGTCAGGTAGAAAATGGCGATCTCATAAAGCTTAAGTAGCTTCGCGATGTTTTGGTCCACGTTATGTTTATCAGTGTGGACCAAGGTTTTGAATGGCTAACTTACGATAATAGCGGAAATTGCTCTGCAATAGACGAGGCAGTGCTTTTTGCCACCCAGCCTTCTGTATTGTTAAATAAGCGAATGGCAGTAAACTCAGGGTCGCTTCCCATATCAAACCAATGCGGGGTAAGTTCAGGCACTGAAATTAAATCGCCTTGTTGGCAAAGTACCTGGTAAACCTTATTGCCTAAATGCAGGCAAAATAGCCCTTGGCCTTTTACAAAAAAACGCACTTCGTCTTCACTATGAGTATGTTCAAATAAAAACTTTTTGCGCAGCTCTGATGCGCCAAGATTACCTTTAGCTAGAGATATAACGTCTACTGTTTGATAGCCATTTTCGGCTTTTAACCGATCTATATCGCTTTTGTACGCACTAATAATTTGCTCATGGGTGGTGTGCTCATTAATATCTTCATTTGCTTGCCACTGTTCAAAACGTACGTTTACTTTAGCTAGTTGCTTTGCAATATCATCAGCATTTGATGTGCTTACAAGTGCTTTGCTTGCATCGTTGTCAGCATATATTGTTAATTGACTCATACTAATTGCTCCAATTTAAATTGGCTAAAGTCATTAATATAAGGGTATGCTTTAGTGCTTGCTTGCCCATCACGAATTAAATGTAGTGTTTTTAAGCCCGCAGCTTGCGCGGCATCAAGCTCGCCGGCTACATCACTTAAAAAGAGTATTTCTGCTGCTTTAAACGGTAACAGCTCCACAATGGTGTTATAGGCCATTTGCTCTTGTTTTGCGCCAACTTTGGTGTCAAAAAAGTCAGTAAACAAGCTGCGAATGTCACCATAATCACTGTATTTAAAAAGTAGCTGCTGCGCTTTTACTGACCCTGACGAGTACACATATAAAGCTATATCGTTGTTGTACTGAGCTTGTAAAAAATCAAATGCATCTGGGTATAAATGACCCTTAAAATCACCGTGTTCATACCCTGTTTGCCAAATTAAGCCTTGTAACTGTTTAAGTGGAGTGATTTTTTTATCTCCATCAATCCAGGTAAGTAAAGTGCTAATGACCTCTTCAATATCGGCGTTTGGCTTTTCGATAAGGGCTTTTACGGCACTAATTTGCTCAGCTACATCTGGCTTATTAGCATTGGCACGTACAAAGGTAGGTAACTGTTTTGCTGCGTAAGGAAACAACACCTCTTTAACAAACGAGATACGGGTTATTGTGCCTTCGATGTCGGTTAAAATGGCTTTAATCATTTAGTTACTCCCGCTTGAATACCTATTATTTTTAGGCGCTCTAGTTCGCAGCTAAATAAAAACTCTAAGGCTTCTAGGTGGCGACGAACTTCATCAATATTACGTCCTACTGCATATAAGCCATGGCCACGTATCAGTACGCCGTGCTCTATAGGTGTATGTAAATGATGGTCACTAACCAGCAGGCTTAATCGGTCAATATCTTGATCGTTATCGAAAATAGGAATGCTCAGCGTTTCTAAATGCGAAGTAAAGCCGCTCAGTGCTTTTTGCATTTCATAGCCTGTTAAATCAAGCTGATGCCCTTGGGTAATTTGCGATAGTACGGTAGCGGCTACAGAGTGAGTATGCAAAACACACTGCGCATCAGGTATAAGTTGATACAAACTTAGATGTAATTGTGTTTCTGCCGATGGTTTTACAGCTCCTGCTAGGCGCTCGCCTTGGTGATCTAATTGCAAAAAATGCTCTTGCGTCAGTGAGCCTTTATCGTGCCCACTTGCTGTAACAACAAAGCCAGTGCTAGTACGAGCTGAAAAGTTTCCGCCTGTTGCGGGTACCCAGCCTTTTTGGCTAACCCATTTTCCGGCTTCAATAAGTTGTGAAATAGCGGTATTGTTTTGCATACATTCCTCACTAATGAGCGTAAAGTTAATTGTTTTTAGACGGCTATACTTCTGTTTTAAGCAATGATAGCATCGCTTTAAGCGCAAAACCATCATTAAGGGCATCACGTGTTTGAAAGTAAATTACCAAATTTAGGCGTTAGTATATTTAGCCAAATGAGCGGGTTGGCTAATGAGTTTTCGGCAATTAATCTCTCTCAAGGTTTTCCTGAGTTTGATGCTCCTGATCTTTTAAAAACGCAGTTAAATTATTATGTGCAGCAGGGCGTTAATCAATATTCACCTTCAAGTGGTGTACCAAGGTTACAGCAACAAATTGCTGATTTAGCAAAGCGCAGATATGCAGCTGATATAAACGCAGCTGATCAAGTGACTGTTACCTCGGGTGCAACAGAGGCATTGTTTGTGGCCATTCAAACAATTGTACGCCCCAGTGATGAAGTGATTGTATTTGACCCTGCATATGACTCTTACCAACCGGCAATTGAACTCGCTGGTGGAAAGTCGGTACACATTGCTTTAAGTGCGCCAAACTACACCATTGATTGGCAAGTAGTAAGCCAAGCAATTACTAAAAATACCCGCGCAATTATTATAAATACACCTCATAACCCAAGCGGTAAAATATTACAGCCACATGATATAAAAGCGCTTAAAGAGTTAGTTGGTACTCACAATTTGTATGTAATAAGCGATGAGGTATATGAGCACATTACGTTTGATGAACAACCGCATTTAAGCGTATTACGCGATGATGAATTATTTGCCAAAAGCTTTGTTGTATCGAGTTTTGGTAAAACGTTTCACAGCACGGGCTGGAAAATGGGTTACTGTATTGCACCTGCCGATTTAGCTGTCGAATTTAGAAAAATTCATCAGTACGTTACGTTTTCAAGTTTTACCCCCGCACAGCATGCGCTTGCCGATATGCTCGAGCAGCAAGGTGAGCATATAGATGAGCTAAGCGGGTTTTATCAGCAAAAACGCGACTTATTAGCGAGTCATTTAAGTAACAGCCGTTTTAAAATTTTACCTAGCCAAGGCACTTACTTTTTATTGTTAGATTACAGCGATGTATCGGATTTAAACGATGTTGAATTTTGCCATTGGTTAGTTGAGCAAGCAGGTGTTGCGGCTATTCCGTTAAGTGTTTTTTATCAAAATCCACCAACCGACAAAGTAATTCGTTTATGCTTTGCTAAAAACGACAACACTCTCATAGAGGCTGCGCAAATATTATGTCAACTTTAACCATTACAGCATTGCAAAGCTCGCTTTATTGGCTTGATAAAGATGCTAATTTAGCCATGTTTAATAAGCAGCTTGAAGCAATTACGCATCAGCCCGATCTTATTTTACTGCCCGAAACATTCTCGACTGGCTTTGCCATTAATTTAGATTGTGCAGAGCCTGAAAACGGTAAAGTACTGACGTGGTTAAAGGCGCAGGCTCATAAACATGATGCGGTTATTGCGGGTTCGGTACTTGTTGCACAAGGCGATAAAAAAGCGAATCGGTTTTATTGGGTAAAACCCGATGGTGAGGTGAGTTATTACGATAAGCGCCATTTATTTCGCTTAGGCAGCGAGGGCGATTATGTTGTAGCAGGGCAAGCGCGCAAAGTTTTTGAAATCAATGGTTTTAAACTATTACCGCAAGTATGCTATGACCTGCGCTTTCCGGTATTTCAACGTAATAATAACGACTACGATGTAATGATAAACGTAGCAAATTGGCCTGCTGTACGCCGCCATATTTGGGATACGTTACTTATGGCGCGTGCAATGGAAAACCTGTGTTACGTAGTAGGTGTTAATCGTGTGGGTGACGACGGTAATGGTGTGGCGCACAATGGCGGTACGGCAGTATACGACTTCAAAGGCGATGCGTTAACTAAAGCGCAAGATAACACTGAGCAACTAGTTACTATCACGCTTGAAAAAGCGCCACTGGATGAGTTTAAAGCAGCGTTTCCTGCCTATTTAGATGCAGACTCTTTTACATTAATATAAACACGTTAATTTAGCGCAGAGCCAATAAAGTGTTAAAATAGTCGCTGATATTTTTGTTGGCGGCTAATGTACATTATGAACACTTTAATCACTCCTGTAATTTTAGCAGGTGGCATAGGCTCTCGCTTGTGGCCGCTTTCTCGCCAAGCAATGCCTAAACAATTTTTACCACTACTAAATGAAAACATGTCATTGCTACAAAGTACGTTGGCGCGTGTTTCTAATGAGTTGTTTGATAATGCTATTTTAGTGTGTAACGAGCAGCACCGATTTATTGCCGCCGAGCAGGCTGAAAGCTCAATTCCTACTGCATTATTACTCGAACCTAAAGGTAAAAATACCGCGCCTGCCATCGCATTAGCCGCCCACTATGCGCTGCAAAATGGGATTACCGGCCCGCTATTAGTGATGCCTGCCGATCATCATATTAAAAACTTTGATGTATTAACGGCTAAGCTCCCTGAAGCTGTAAAACTTGCTGAGCAAGGAAAGCTAGTGACATTTTCTATTACTCCTACAGAGCCTCATACTGGCTATGGTTATATAAAACAAGGCGCGGCTATTGTTGGAACGGGTTGTTACGATGTTGCACAATTTAAAGAAAAGCCTGACGTAGATACAGCGAACCGCTATTTAGCTCAAGGTGGTTATAGCTGGAATAGCGGCATGTTTTTATTTACCCCTGCAGCCTATTTAAAAGAGCTCGAACGGTTTGCGCCAAAAATAGCAACGAGTGTCGCTGCAGCGGCGCAATTTACTAAAGATTTAGGGTTTACCCGCCCAAGCAACAGTGCGCTTGAACACTGCCCAAGCGATTCAATTGATTACGCCATTTTAGAGCGCAGTAATAACGTAGTTGTTATGCCTGTTGATTTAAAATGGAGTGATGTAGGTAGTTTTTCATCCCTTGATGCGCTTACAAAAAAAGATGAAAACGGTAATAGCTTAAATGCTAATTATATGGCTCAAAAAAGCACTAATAACTTAGTTATTAACGAGGCTGAACACACTATTGCTACGCTTGGAGTTAGCAATTTAGCAATTATTCATACTCATGATGCCACGTTAATTGCAAACCAAAATGAGCTAGATTCTCTGCCTTTGTTGCTTAAGCAAATTGCTACCACACAGGCTGATAAACTTAACCATCATCAAGTGGTTTTTCGCCCATGGGGGAATTACCGTACTTTGGTTGAAGGCACTGGCTTTAAAGTTAAAAAAATTACTGTTAATAGCGGTGCTAAGCTTTCGACGCAGCGCCATCAGCATCGCGCTGAACATTGGGTGGTGGTTTCGGGTATTGCAAATGTATGTATTGATGAGCAAGCGTATACGCTAACGCATGACCAATCGTGTTATATCGCGGCTAAGCAAATTCATAGCTTGGCTAATAATCAAAAAGAGCCGTTAATTGTTATTGAAGTGCAAACCGGTGCTGTACTTGATGAAAGCGATATAGAGCGATTTGATGATAAATATGGAAGGGGTTAAAAATAAAATTCATGCCAAAAAGGACGTTTCAATATTAATGAGTAAAGTCATTTATAAAATCACACCTGACGTGAATCATTATCGAGTCATATTTCCTGATGATGAAACTTTATGTGAATCTGAGTTATGGAAACCTAATACTTCTACAAAAGAGTCTACACTGATAAATTTTAGTGCCCATTATAATAATGAAAAAGAGACGCCGATAGGTGATATGACAGCAATAAATTTACAGGGTCTTGCTATAAGGGATCATGTAGCAAATGAATTGGCAGAGATTTTTGAAGATTCGGGAGAGTTACTGCCTTTCCATGTCGGTGATGATAATTGGTACTTTTATAATGTCACTCGAAAAATAGAGGGTATATTAAATGTTGAGATGAGTACTTTTATGCTGCCAAGTTTAAATATCGGATTACAAAAAGCGGTGTTCAAAAAAGAAAAACTACCAAAGCATAGCTGCATATTTAAAATGCCAGAAGACCGATTTGAAGGCACTTACGTTTTTGACTCTCGTGTAAATGATAAAGATATTACTTTAAACCTATTTTGTGCCTTGCAAGCCCATGGCTTTACTGGGCTTAGCTTTGAAGAGGTTGCGAGGTTTGATTAACCTAAAGTAAAATTTAAAAAACTTAAACGCTTTTTTAATTTCACTCTAACTGTCCTCGCACAAACTTTAAATATTGCTCTAAGCTGCGTTGCCACAGATCTAGCGCTTCATCAAGCATATCGTTATGTGGCTTTTTATCGAGTAAACGGCGTTCTATTTTTTTAAGCTCAATACCATAGCGATTAAAACCAAGTTGCAGAGCGGTACTTGCTTGGCGATGTAAAAGCTTAATGCATTGCTCTGGTTGTTGGTCAATAAGCTTTTGACAGCGAGTTAGCTTGTTGCGGGCTGAAAGCACAAATTCATTATAAATTGAAGACACTTCATCTTCACTAAATGAGCTGGTGAGTGTTTCGGCCGCTGTTTTGTCATACAAGGTATCAATAAGCTCTACTGCAATGCTCGCAGTTTGATTAGATTGAGAGTCACTAAGTGCTTGGCGAAGCTTTTCATGCTTAATAGGCTTGCCTACAATGTCTTTTATTCCTAATTCTAAATACTCTTTTACTTCGTCAGGGCTAAGGCTTGCAGTAAATGCGAGTACTGGCGTTCGTTGATTTTTATGATCAATGCGTTTTAGACGTTTAAGTACTTCTTGGCCTGTTAAATCAGGTAGGTTCATATCAAGCAAAACAACATCGAAGTGGTGAGCTTGCATGAGCTCTATGGCACTTTTCCCATCTTTTGCGAGCTTAATTTTGTGTTCATCGTCGGCCATAAATTCTATAGCAATTTTTTGATTTAAATCTAAATCTTCAACCAGTAATACATCAAGACCTGTTAAGTAATCTTTAGTTTGATGGCGCTGCTCTACAAGGCTTAATTCACCTAAAGTAAAAGTAACGGTAAAGCTAAATACACTACCAGTACCAAGCTGGCTGGCTATTTCGAGTCGGCTACTGAGCTTTTCAAGCAGGCGGCTAGTAATAGCTAAACCAAGGCCGGTTCCGCCTTTTTCTTTTCCTGCGCTACTTTGTACATAAGGTTCTGTTAAGTAGGCTATCTCGTCATTTTCTATACCTGGTCCTGAATCTTTGACACTAATTTTTATCGTGTGCTCAAGTTGTTTTTCTAATACTAAATCAACCTGAATTTTAACGGTTCCGTGATCTGTAAATTTAATAGCGTTACCGACTAAATTAATAATTATTTGTCTAAGTTTTTGTTGGTCGCAGTAATAACAGGCTTGCTCAGGAATATTATAGATAAGCTCAAATTTTAGCTGCTTTTGCTCGGCCATTGGGCTTAGTAATAAACATAAATTATTAAGCCATGTTTTAAATTCTACATCTTCTTCGTAAAGCGCTTCGTCACTCTGATCTAGGCTCGCGTAATCAAGGACCTTATCTACCAACAAGTTAAGTGATTCGGCAGAATTTATAATTGCCTCGCAATAGGCTTTATTGCGGGTATCACTTGTTTGGTTCATAACAAGTTGGGCACTGCCTAAAATACCGTTTAGTGGGGTGCGAATTTCGTGGCTTATTGTTGATAAAAAGAGCCCGCGAATTTCTAAATCTTTTTGTGCTTTATCGGCGAGTTTATTGAGGTGCTGCTCTCTGCGCTCATTACATAATAACGCCATACCTGCAGCATAAAACATGGGTGCAATTACGCCATTTAAAAATAGCAAAGAGCTAAACCAGCCGTTTACTAAAAGATTTTTTTGTTCAATGTTATCCATAAATAACGAGCGGCCAATAAAGCTCAAAGCAACAAGCGTTAAAATGGTTATGTATACAATGCTGCCATTAGGGTAGGGTTTGCGCGCGTACTTAATAAATATAAAGAGTAAAAAGCCGGCTTCTGCTATGTGCTGTATATCGGATGCAATCACTCTTTCGTGTAAAGATGGGTCAAAAAAGGTGTAATAGCCAAGCATTACAGTGCAAAAAGCAGTTACTGAGCAAAGTAATTTAAAACCAATACCGTGATAATTTAAAAACTGACTGAGCGATAAACAATGCACTATTGATGCGGCAAACATCATGCTACTAGCAGCGCTAATAATCACTAAATTATGTGTATCACCAACAAGCGTAAAACCAATAACAGAGCCTAATAGCAATATGGGATAGAAAATGCATAGCAGCGTGCCCGATATTTGTTTGTTTGTTCGCCATGTTAAAAAGTTAAGTAAGGTCATTACAACCATGATGGCGATGCTGGCAAAATAAAGAGTGAAAGAGTCGAGCATTAATATTCCAGCAAAGTAGTTTTAAACTAAGATTATCAAAAGTATACACTTATACCAATTATCAAAACAGATTACTTAGGCAATCAAATTGGTATTAAATAAGTGTGTAACACATACAAAAACAGACACCTAAGTGTCTGTTTTTAATTTTAAACTAAATATATGATTAACGAATTTCATCAGGGATATTTTGTTGTGCCCAAGATAGGAGCTCAATACGGTTACGACATTTAGTTTTTCTAAATGCGCTATATAAATGTGTTTTAACTGTGTGTGGACTGATACTTAAATCTTCAGCGATTTCTTTATTCTTCGAACCTTTACTCATTAGTGAGATTATTGCTTTTTCTCGCTTAGTAAGTTTAACAGGCTCAATATCCCCTTCGGTTAGTTTATGCAGCGCATCTTTATTAAATTGCAGCATACGATTTAATGCATTACACATAATATCGCGACGGTACCAAAGCTGATCTTCAAGTAGTAAACGAATACCTTTCATTAATACATCGGCGTTATCTGTTGTGTAAAATACGCCACGAATACCGCTCAACAATGCACGATTAGCAAGCTCAGGGTTCTCGTCTAGATTAAATAATATGATATCGCATTTAATACGTAGGTTTACTAGTTGTTCTTTTAGTTTTCCCCATGCATCCTTGCTAGATGTTTCGATAAACAAAAGTCGAGTCCCTTCAGGTATATCTAAAATATTAGTACCCGTGGTTACGTCAAGGCCTTGCGTTTTTAACAAAGGTTCTAAAACGTTAATACCAATAGTGTTAATTGGCTCTTGATCTAATAACAAAAAGGCTGAACTGCTCATGTTTTTATACTCTTTTATAAAGCTGACTGTTTAAGTTTATCACGACTTCCGCACCTTTTGTATTAGAAAGTCGCTGAAGCACTCAATAACAAATACGATTTTACGATCATTTAAACATAAAATGTTGCAAATAAGTAACTGTTTATTCTTTATAACCATGAAAAATCATAACATTTGTAACTAATTGGTTGAGCAGAATAGTTAGATAAAAATTTTTAATTAATTTACTTTTTTTACATTTTGGTAAGGTGGCCATCCCATTTCTTTACCGCCAAGCATATGTAAATGTATGTGATAAACGGTTTGTCCACCATGTTCATTACAGTTCATGACCACGCGGTATCCGTCCTCAGCAAAATTGTGCTGCTTAGCTAATTTTGCCGCAACAACGTATAAATTGCCTACTAAATGTGAGTTTTCAGGATTTATATCATTTATAGTAGCAATTGCTTTTTTGGGGATAATTAACACATGAAATGGCGCTTGTGGGTTTATATCTTTAAATGCGAGGGTGTCTTCATCTTCGTAGACAATGTCGGCCGGAATTTCACGATTAATTATTTTGGTAAAAATAGTCTCTTGGTTCATAGTGTGTTCCTAATTTAGTGTTATGAATTTTAAGCTCACTAATGACAAACTTTCAAAGCAGTGTCAAACTGAAATCAAATAAAGGAGTTAATATGCTTAAACCAATTTTAATAAGTAGTGCAGTTGCATTACTACTTAGTTTTTCGGCTAATGCTGAAAATATTCACTTTCCAGAAGAAATTGTACCACTACAAGTGGGCGATAAAATGCTAGAAAGCTCTTTGTTTAGCCGTATTGATGATGTAGAGCTTGCGCCAGGAACTTACCAGCTTAGGCTAAAATATACTGATTTATATGAAGATGATTATGACACGCATGAAGTTGTAGAGTCGGAACCATTTTGGGTAAGTGTAACTGTTGAAGCAGGTAAAGATTATACCTTAGTGTTTAATCGTGCTGAAAATGCAGTATCTGCAAAAGTATTTGCAGAAGCACCACAAGTTAGTTTAAAAGCAAAAAGTAGCGCTGTTGCTAAGCCTTTAAGTGTTATTTCTAACACGCAGCTAGCAAGCAATAAACCGGTAATGCAAAATACAATGCCTGCAGGACCTTCTCGTCCTAGTCAGCCAATAAAGCCGATAGCACCCATTACAGGTAAAGGCATGCCAAGTGCGCCGCAAATGCTTGATTTTTGGTGGCAACAAGCCACAACTGCAGAGCGTAAAGCTTTTTTAGAAAAAGTGACAAAGTAGAAAAATAGCAAAACAAAAGGGCCAAATTTGGCCCTTTTTAGTTTCTAGTTAACGCTATTTATTCAAATAATGCGTCAATAGTACCTTGTGCAAGAGGGTGATAACCCGGGCGTGCTTTTAAGTACACGCTTTGTGCCCACTCTTTTTTACCGTTAGTGATAAGGGATTTATATAATGGGACAATTAATTTACGACGGCCAATGCCTGATAAGTGCTTATCAAGTGCAGGGTAAATTGGTTGATAACCATTTCCTACTGCTAGCATAAACCAAGCAAATGCACGTTCAGCATTAGTTGACTGTGTTAGGTTAAATTCTGAGTCAAGCTCTACCATGTGATCTTGGCTTAAATCACGTGGTAAGTTATTTAAAAAGTGTAGCCACTCATGCACAGACCAATCAGCTGTTGGCAGTTGAGCTGCAGTTGTGTCGCCTTTTAGCCATGCTGCTGTTGCAGTATCTACTTTATCAAATGCATCAGAAGTAGGGTTTGGCGCATCACTTGGTAATCCAGGTTCAAAAATCCATTCGTTTACTTTATCCATGCTTACAACACCAGGATACTTTTCAATTAAGTTAGCTTTTAAGTAAGTAACAAATTGCGCGGTAGTAAGTGATTTAAACGAAAACTCTTTAAAGTACGCTTTTACAAACGGGTCAAACTTATCGCGACCATATTTGTTTTCTAGGTAAATTAAAAATAATTGACCTTTAGTGTAAGGCACTGAGCTGAATGCATCGTCTGGGTCGCGGCCGTTAAGTTTTAAATTAAGGCGTGTATCTGGTGCATCAATTGTTTTAAGTTGTGCGCGTAAAGACGCTGAATCAAGTGCTTGTTCCATAACCGCACGGTCACGGCCAAATACTTCTTCCATAATGCGGTTTTCAACGTACGAGGTAAAACCTTCGTTTAACCATAAATCTTCCCACGTTGCGTTAGTTACTAAGTTACCTGACCAAGAATGAGCAAGCTCATGAGCAATAAGGTTAACTAAGCTTTTATCACCGGCAACAACCGTTGGAGTAATAAATGATAAGCGTGGGTTTTCCATGCCACCAAACGGAAAACTTGGTGGTAGCATTAATAAGTCGTAGCGACCCCATGCATATTCGCCGTACATCGCGTTTGTTTTATCGATCATGGCTTGGGTGTCGTCAAATTCAGCAACTGAGGCATCTAAAATTGTCGGTTCAGCAAATATGCCTGTTTGATGCGACATTGCTTTAAATTCTAAGTTACCTGCGCCAATAGCAATTAGGTAAGGTGAAATTGCTTGTGGCATATCAAAAATGTAGTCGCCATCTTTATAAAGCGCATCTTTGTTGTCGGCACTCATTACAGCACGTATATCTTTTGGTGTATGAATTCGTGCAGAGTAAGTTACACGCATTGCGGGTGTATCTTGCACTGGGATCCAACTACGTGCATGAATTGCTTGCGATTGGCTGTACATAAATGGATGCGTTTTACTTGCCGTTTGCTCTGGTGTTAACCATTGCAGGCCTGAAGCTTCTGGACGACTGTTGTAGTAAATACGAACTACTTCAGCTTGGTTTTTAAACACAATTGTAAGCTTTGAACCTTTAACGTCGTCTCGCTTAGCTAAATCAAAAGTCGCTTTTTTCCAGTTGCCGCTTTGATCTTTGTACATTACTTTATCAATGTCTAAGTCGCGGGTATCAAGTACGAGAGTTCTACTTTTGCTGTTGTTCCACTGAAGAGTATGCTCTACAAAACCTTCTAACTGCTTGTCGGCAAAATCGACATCTAAATCAAGGTTTAAGTGAGTAGTAACAACATCATCAAGGTTAGCATACGAGTTTTGGTCAATCGCATTAGCCATTGCTTGCGAACACATACCCGCCATAGCGAGGCTTAAAAAAAGAGGTTTAATTTTCATCATTACTCTGAACACAAATAAAAAAGTGCTGGTTTTATATCACGATTGACACGGCGGGTTGAGTGATTTTTACAATCTAGTGCCACATTTGCGACGATGAGGTAAACTATTGCGATTAGTTACCGGTATTTTTAGAGAGCTTTGTGGCGCATTCATTACACTCCTTACATACATTCGCATTAAACAGCCAATGCCAAAATTTTGTTGAAATTACTCAGCTTGAGCAACTTAAAACGCAAAATTTTAGTGCACCGTTTTGTTTGCTGGGCGAGGGCAGTAATACCGTATTTTTAAATGACTACATAGGTACGGTTATAAAAATAGCTTTAAAAGGTATTAAAATTACTGAGCGCGAGAGCGACACACTAATAAGTATTGCCGCAGGCGAAAACTGGCATCAACTAGTTAGCTATTTATTAGAGAAAAATATACCCGGGCTTGAAAATTTAGCACTTATACCGGGCACTGTTGGCGCATCGCCGGTACAAAACATTGGTGCTTATGGCGTTGAGATAGCTAAATTTGTTGAGTTGGTAGAGTACTTTGATATAACCACTAACACTATGCATTCATTAAATAACGAGCAATGTGAATTTGCTTACAGAGACTCAATATTTAAACATGCCCTTAAAAATAAAGCGGTGATCACGCAAGTACACTTAGCGCTCCCAAAAAAATGGCAACCAGCATTAAGTTATGGCCCTTTGCAGCAGCTCTCAAGCATCACCCCGCAAGCTGTATTCGATCAGGTTATAAAAACGCGTGATAGCAAATTACCTAACCCATATACACTTGCCAATGCGGGCAGCTTTTTTAAAAACCCTATAATAACCAATCAGCAGTTAGCTGAACTATTAAAGCAATTTGCCGATTTACCTCATTACGAATATGGGCAAAGTCATCACAAGGTCGCGGCAGGTTGGTTAATCGATCAAAGTGGTTTAAAAGGGCACCGCGAGGCTGGTATAGAAGTGCATCAACAACAAGCTCTAGTACTTGTTAATCACGGAAATAGTGAAGGCAGCGACCTAATAAAAATGATTGAACACATTCAGCAAGTTGTTTATACGCGTTACAACATTATGTTAGAGCACGAAGTACGTTTAATGGATGCACGCAGCGAATGCCATATTAACGCGGAGCCTAAGTAATGAAAGCACCTGATGGAAACAAACTCGCTATTTTAAATGCACTCAACCAAGGAGGGTTTGTATCTGGTCAAGCCTTGGGTGAAAAGCTAGGTATTAGCCGAGCTGCGGTAAGTAAACATATTAAAACGTTACAAGAAATGGGCTTGGATATTTTTAAAGTGACTGGCAAAGGCTATTGTTTGAATAGTCAGGTGGGCCTTTTAAATAAAACGCAAATTGACCAGCACTACAAAGCGCTAGGTGCAAATACTGCCGATGTAGAAGTACACCCTATTATTGATTCGACTAACAGCGAGCTTATGCGCCGTATACAGGCCAAAACAGCGCTTGAGTCTGGCACTGTTATTGTTGCTGAAATGCAGCAAGCAGGACGTGGTAGACGCGGCCGTGTTTGGCAATCCCCATTTGGCGCTAATCTGTATTACAGTTACTTTTGGCGTTTAGATGACGGCTTACAAGCTGCAATGGGCGTATCAATTGCGGTAGGCCTAGCTGTTTATGATGCTATTAAAGCGTTATACCAAGTTGAGGTAGAACTTAAGTGGCCTAACGATATTTATATAGATAAGCAAAAACTTGCAGGTGTATTGGTTGAATTAGATGGACAACCGCAAGGTCCTTGTCAGCTTGTGATTGGTATCGGTATTAATTTACAAATGCCTGAGAGCTTTAGTCAGCATATAGACCAAGCGTGGACCGACTTAAATCAACATACTCAAAAGCTTGATAAAAACCAACTTGTGGCTTCTCTTACTCACCATTTAGAGCAGCGTTTAGCGCAGTATCGTCAAACGGGTTTGCAAGCTATGTATGAGCAATGGAATTCGCTCAATGCGTTTGCTGGTGAATATGTTGAACTAAACACAGGGCACCGAAGTTGGCGTGGAATATGTGAAGGTATTGACCCACAAGGTGGAATACGAATTCGCCAAGACGGGGAAGTAAAAAGTTATTACGGTGGGGAAGTCTCCCTTAGAAAGGCGCAATTATGAGATTATTGATCGACGTAGGAAATACATCATTAAAAGCTGTGTTGTGGCATAACGAGCAAACACAACCGGCAGATATAAATAACCTGCCTTGGTTACAAATAACCGAAGTGATTTATGCATGTGTAGGGCGCAGTGATTTACTAAACGATATTCTCGCACAAGCGGCTAGCAATAATATTATTTGTTTTGAAGCCAAGGTAACCAAAACGCTTGGAGATCTTGTATGCGCTTACGAGCATGTAGCTAACTTAGGCATAGACAGGTGGCTTGCGCTTATTGCTGGATTTACGTTATATCCAAACACAGCATGCATTGTTGTTGATGCGGGTACTGCGACAACAATTGATGTGCTTAGTAGTGAAGGGTTGCATTTAGGTGGCTGGATTTTACCTGGGCTTGATTTAATGACCTCATCACTTACACAAAATACTCAACGTGTTTTTGATGATGGTAAAACTCCATTTACCAATGAACTGGGTAAAAATACGCCTAATGGTTTAAAAAATGGTGCTTTAGTGGCAACCATTGGAGCAATTGAGCAAGCTAAGTTGCACTTAACGGATAAAAAAACAGAGCAAAAAGTACAAATAATTTTTGCTGGTGGCTATGGCTTGCTTTTACAACAGCAATTTGAGGGAAGTATTTTTGATTCATTACTCGTAATGAAGGGGTTAAATTACTGGCACCAGCTAAGCAAAACAACATAAAAAAGTGCAAAAAACGTGTTTTCGCGTGAATATTGAGCATTTAAACTAAAAATTTACACTTTTTTTAATTTTATAGTTGCATCCCAATAAACCTTACTCTAATATCTCGCCCCGTACTAAAGCAGTGCCGACTTAGCTCAGCTGGTAGAGCAACTGACTTGTAATCAGTAGGTCAACCGTTCGACTCGGTTAGTCGGCACCACTTTCCTTTTACCGGAAGTGAATTAGTAGAGAATTATCGTGGAGGGGTTCCCGAGCGGCCAAAGGGATCAGACTGTAAATCTGACGGCTCAGCCTTCGCTGGTTCGAATCCAGCTCCCTCCACCACTTTATTCTTGACGGTTAGAGGTAGTTTAAGAACAGATTTTTATGCGGGCATCGTATAATGGCTATTACCTCAGCCTTCCAAGCTGATGATGCGGGTTCGATTCCCGCTGCCCGCTCCAGTTCTTGTGTTGCTGATATAGCTCAGTTGGTAGAGCGCACCCTTGGTAAGGGTGAGGTCGGCAGTTCGACTCTGCCTATCAGCACCAGTCCTAAGAATCTCCTTGATTACTTCCTTTATCTGTCAGAAAATACTATTTGAAAAAGATTAACTTAATCTACCTTTGGTGGATTATTTTCATATGTAATTTAGATACACAAAACTGATAGGTTCCGTCATGGCAAAAGAAAAGTTTGAACGCGTAAAACCGCACGTAAACGTTGGTACAATCGGCCACGTTGACCACGGTAAAACTACACTAACTGCAGCAATCACTAACGTACTTGCAAAAGTATACGGCGGTGTTGCTAAAGATTTCGCATCAATCGATAACGCTCCAGAAGAGCGCGAACGTGGTATCACTATTTCAACGTCTCACGTTGAATACGATACACCTACACGTCACTACGCACACGTAGATTGTCCTGGTCACGCCGATTATGTTAAAAACATGATCACTGGTGCTGCTCAAATGGACGGCGCGATCTTAGTAGTTGCTGCGACAGATGGCCCTATGCCACAAACGCGTGAGCACATCCTTCTTTCTCGTCAGGTTGGCGTTCCTTACATCATCGTATTCATGAACAAATGTGACATGGTTGATGACGAAGAGCTACTTGAACTAGTAGAAATGGAAGTTCGTGAACTTCTTTCTGAATACGATTTCCCAGGTGATGACTTACCTCTAATCGCTGGTTCTGCGCTTAAAGCGTTAGAAGGCGAGAAAGAGTGGGAAGATAAGATTGTTGAGCTTGCAAACGCACTTGATTCTTACATCCCAGAGCCAGAGCGTGACATCGATAAGCCATTCATCATGCCTATCGAAGACGTTTTCTCAATCCAGGGTCGTGGTACTGTTGTAACTGGTCGTGTTGAAGCTGGTATCATCCGCATCAATGACGAAGTAGAAATTGTTGGTATCAATGATACAACTCGTTCTACTTGTACTGGTGTTGAAATGTTCCGTAAGCTTCTTGACGAAGGTCGTGCTGGCGAAAACATCGGCGCACTTCTACGTGGTACTAAGCGTGAAGACGTTGAACGTGGTCAAGTACTAGCTAAGCCTGGTTCAATCAACCCACATACTACATTCACTTCAGAAGTATACGTACTTTCTAAAGATGAAGGTGGTCGTCATACTCCATTCTTCAAAGGTTACCGTCCACAGTTCTACTTCCGTACAACTGACGTAACTGGTGACGTACAGTTACCAGAAGGCGTAGAAATGGTAATGCCTGGTGATAACATCAAGATGACAGTAACTCTAATCGCACCAATCGCGATGGATGAAGGTCTTCGTTTTGCTATCCGTGAAGGTGGTCGTACTGTAGGTGCTGGTGTTGTAGCAACTATCGTAGCGTAATTATTAGCCTAGCTAATTATTACCAAAAAGCCCGAGCTTAGTCTCGGGCTTTTTAATGTCTAAAATAAAGTACGATTTAAGATGCCGCTTTAATCTTAGGTGAAGATACTTGGTAACAATACTCAAAGTATTATTAGTGGTATTACAAAAAACCCGAGCTAAGCTCGGGTTTTGATAAGTTATGAATGTGCCATACTTAGCTGAAAACTATTCAATATTTTGAATCTGTTCTCTCATTTGTTCAATTAGTACTTTTAGCTCTACGGCTGCAGTAGTGATGTCACTATTGATAGACTTAGACGCTAGCGTGTTAGCTTCACGATTAAATTCTTGCATCATAAAATCTAAGCGGCGGCCACATGCACCTCCTTTTTTAAGGATTTTTTTAGTTTCTTTAACGTGAGACTTTAAGCGATCTAATTCTTCAGCCACATCTTGTTTTTGCGCAAGGTAAATTAGTTCTTGTTCAAGGCGTGACTCGTCAATGTTTGCTGTTAAGTCTTCTAGCTTTTGAGCAAGTTTTTCACGCTGCCATTTAGCAATCTCAGGCATATGCGTTTCTACAATTTCTACTTGCTCTAGAATTGCATCAAGGCGTATTGCTATCATTTCTTCAAGGTTTGCACCTTCATCGCCACGTGCAGATTTAAAATCTTCGATTACTTGATCAAGACCAGCTATTAATGCTGTATTAACGCTATCCATATCAAGCTCCTGTGCTTCCATAACGCCAGGCCAACGTAATATATCAACAGGGTTAATATCGCCATTACTTTGTTGTTGAACCCATTTAGCGCTATTTATTAGTTGTTCAGCAAGTGCTTGGTTAATTGATAGCTCGCCAACGTGGGCAGGATTTGCCACAAACTTTAAAAAGACCTCAACTTTACCGCGTTGTAAGTGTTTGCGTAAACGCTCACGAATAACTGGCTCCATGCCACGAAATTGCTCTGGTGCGCGTATAAATGTTTCAAGGTAACGCTGGTTTACTGAGCGAACTTCCCAAGTGCCAGTACCCCAATCGCCTTTTATTTCGCGACGCGCATAAGCTGTCATACTGTGGATCATGGATATTTTCCTAAATTTATAAATACAATATTATGATGATTATACCGTAACACTGCTTAAGCTCTAGGGAAAATTTAATACACTGAATATTTTGCATACAGCTATTTATTTAAATCAACATGGTATCTATACCCACATACACTTATAATGTCGCAAATTCTGAATTAAGGGGATCGTCAATGCGTCCAAGCGAAAGAACACCTAACCAAATTAGACCTGTTACATTTACACGTAATTATACTTTGCATGCTGAAGGCTCAGTACTTGTTGAGTTTGGTAACACCAAAGTACTTTGTACAGCTACTGTTGAATCGGGCGTTCCTCGTTTCATGAAAGGTCAGGGTAAAGGTTGGATCAATGCTGAATACGGTATGTTACCGCGAGCAACGCATACGCGTAATGCTCGAGAAGCTGCACGTGGTAAGCAGGGCGGTCGTACTATGGAAATTCAGCGCTTAATTGCACGTGCACTTCGTGCTGCTGTTGACTTAAAAGCACTTGGTGAAAACACAATTACCATTGACTGTGACGTTATTCAAGCTGACGGCGGTACACGTACTGCTTCTATAAGTGGTGCATGTGTTGCACTTGTTGATGCACTAACACATATGCGTGCAAAAGGTATGATTAATTCAAACCCACTTAAACATATGATTGCAGCTATTTCAGTTGGTATTTACAAAGGCCAAGCAATTAGCGATTTAGAATACATTGAAGATTCAGCAGCAGAGACTGATATGAACGTAATTTTAACCGAAACAGGTAAAATTATTGAAATTCAAGGTACAGCTGAAGGCGAACCTTTCTCGTTTGATGAGCTAGATGAGTTACTTACTTTAGCTAAACATTCTATTCGCGAAATTATTGACGTACAAAAGCAAGCATTAGCATAAATAGGTAGGCTACAAGATATGAAAGATTATCAAAAAGAGTTTATAGAATTTGCTCTAGAGAAGCAGGTGTTAAAATTTGGTGAGTTTACATTAAAGTCTGGACGCACAAGTCCTTACTTTTTTAATGCTGGTTTGTTTAATACTGGTCGAGACTTAGCGCGTTTAGGTCGCTTTTATGCATCGGCACTCGAAGATTCTGCTATAGAGTACGATGTATTATTTGGTCCTGCGTACAAAGGTATTCCAATAGCGACAACAACAGCGGTTGCCTTAGCGGATCATCATGATAAAGATGTACCTTACTGTTTTAATCGTAAAGAGAAAAAAGCACACGGTGAAGGCGGTACATTAGTAGGCTCAGAACTCAATGGCAAAATTATGCTAGTTGACGATGTAATTACTGCAGGTACTGCGATTCGTGAGTCGATGGAAATCATTGCACAAAATGGTGCTGACCTTAGTGGTGTTTTAATTGCGTTAGATCGCCAAGAAAAGGGTAAAGCTGAATTATCAGCTATTCAAGAAGTTGAGCGTGACTTTAATACCAAAGTGATTTCAATTGTAAAATTAGCTGATCTTATCAGTTACCTTGAAAGCCAAGGCACAATGGATGAGCATTTAGCCTCAGTTAAAGCTTACCGTGATCAATACGGCGTAGCATAAATAAAAAGCCTCGCAGTGCGGGGCTTTATTTTGACCTTCATTCATAGAGTTTATTAATGAAAGATGTATTAAAACCAAATGGCTTAGGCCTCAAGCGTGTTTTCAAAGCAACCTATTGCTCTTACCTTGGCTTTAAAGCAGCATTTAAAGAAGAAGCAGCATTTAGGCAAGAGCTACTATTAAGCCTTATATTATTTCCTATTTCATTTTGGCTTGCTTCATCACTATTACACTGGGCAATACTAATTAGCTCACTGCTTATTATATTAATAGTTGAATTACTAAACTCCGCCATTGAAGCATTAACAGATCGAGTAAGTACAGAGTTACATGTATTGTCAGGTAGGGCCAAAGATATGGGATCTGCAGCCGTAACACTTTCATTAACGATCGTATTGATCATCTGGGGTGTAAGCCTCTATATGAAGATCGTTTAACTCTACTTCTAATATAAAATAGGTTTGAACCCCGTTAGTTGTTAATAATTTGATGGTTATGTTGTATTTTTAACGTGTTTAGCTCAAATTCTCAGCGAACAGCACATTATTTCAAGTTTTCTTCAAAAAAGGGTTGATCTGTTTTCGGATCTCCCTATAATGCGACCCCACTGAGACGGGAAACAGCAACGCATAGCGAGGCACGAACAACTCAG
>NZ_JACJFA010000030.1:0-26448 GCF_014164345.1 Pseudoalteromonas sp. SG43-5 | reverse complement strand
TAGTGAAACGAAACAGCGCCGATGATAGTGTAGCATTTGCTATGTGAAAGTAGGACATTACCAGGCTTCAAATTGTAGAGAGCCCGACTAGAAATAGTCGGGCTTTTTTACGTCTGCAGAAAAGTAAAATGTGCGCAATTAACGCACACTCACAGCAATATTCATCTCGTAGGTCGGGCGAGCGTAGCGACTCCCGATGTGAAAATCGCAACAAAACCCCTCAATATCTCAGTCGGTCGATACAGTAGCATTTCACTGTGATTTTCTACCGCTGTGGGTACTACGACATCCTACTGCGTAGCGCACCGACCTCACATTGTAGAGAGCCCGACTAGAAATAGTCGGGCTTTTTTACATCTGCAGAAAAGTGAAATGTGCGCAGTTAACACACACTCACAGCAACACCCATCACGTAGGTCGGGCGAGCGTAGCGACTCCCGACGTCAAAAGCATAAAAAACCTCCGCTCGACAATGAGTGGTAGCATTTGTACTGTGGGTAAATAATACCAATTGGTTTAACATCTGACCTAATATAAAAGCGTTAATTATCTGGTCTTGTGATAAGTATTGAACATGAACTTTAAGCCTTTATATACGTTTTGGGTAGGTTAACTGAAGAGAATAAAAATAGTTAGGTAGAGATTGATACAGAGGTTTTACACATAGAGCTTAAATCTAAGGGGCATGATATTTATTTAATAGTACTTATGGAGTACCTGTATAGACTAACCACGTTATCTACCAGTATTCATTAATTGTTTTATATGTAGATTGGTAATTAAGGGCTGTTTTAATTTAATATGTATTTACCGTTATTAATTTTTAATCCTAAGATTAACTAAGGGCATATACTTTATATTAAAAAACCATCGACAAGACTTACTGAAAAGTGACTAGGTGCTCTTTCAACTAAAGTTTATTTTGTATTCTCTTGGTTCTAACTAACCATCTATATACGCCAATAAAGAACAATGCAGCAGATCCAAAGCCACTCAGCACCCAAATGACTTTTAAAATGTTACCGCCAATGCTGCCGTCATGTAGAGGGTGCATCCAGTTTTTTATTTTACTAGTCGTACTTTGCTTATCTATATTAAACACGCTCTCTAACTTTCCTGTAAGTGCATTAACCTCTATATAGCTATGTGGAAAGCGATATGAAGGATCGTTTACAGTTTGAAATCTTAATCTGTAAATAGCATTTAAGTTTGATGGTGTTTCAATCCAAGCTAAACGCGCATTCGGTAATGCTTTTTCAGCTATTAATACCGCTTGTGATAAAGGAATATCGGTTTGTTTGCTCGGTTGAATTTGTGTTTTTGGTGGGGAGTTTATATCGCTAACTAGAGCGGTTAATATAGGATCTGTTTGTTTTGGAATAGCGAGCATAACACCTGTAACAGTTAAAGCTAGTAGCGGTATGCAGAAGGTTAAACCAATTAGTTTATGCCAGTCGTATAGCAAACCTATTTTAGAGCTACGAGATTTAAATTTTAGTGCCTTTACCCACTGCCCAGGCTTTGGAAACCAAGCAAAGAATCCAGAGATAATAAGAAGTAATGTGGCTATGCCTATATAACCAACAACTAGAGTGCCTGTTGCTCCTGTTAGTAATGAAAAATGTAAGTTGTATATCCAAGTTACTAGGTATTCCCCCCAGTAGTCTTTGCGTATTACTTCATCGTTATCACTAGATAGCCAAACCATTAAAGGCGCAAAGCCATGCTCTTTTGTTTCTATAGGGTTATAGTAACGTGCGGGTACAATTGAATTCACACCTGTATTTTCTAATCGCCATGGTCCGAGCTTTGTAGGGAAATTTTTCCTTAACTTACTGTATGCTTTATCCCAATCAGGTATTTTTGTATTAGTAGTGTCATTAATTGGATTTAACAGTGAGTCTATTTGTGGGTAATAAACTAACACGGAGCCAGAAAGGCTAATAATAGTGAGTAATACGCCTACCGAGAGGCCTAAGTACAAATGTAATCGTCTTGAGGTTTTTCGCCATGAAAGCTTTGGTGTCATCAATTAAGTAGCCGTAATGGGTAATGCAGATTTATTGGGCATTAAGGAATGATTAATTACGCGGTATATTATATGGTTTTTGATATGAGTTGTGCGGCATTTTGTCGCACTTATTAAATTAATTATTTAAGAAGTAAAAACGCCAGCTCTAGGCTGGCGTTAAAATACAATCTTAAAGTTTACTTAAGCTTTAGGTCCTGCATTTTTTATATCGTCTGATACGTCGTACTTAGCAAAGTTTTCAGTGAAGTCAGCGGCTAGTTTTGCTGCATATTCATTGTACTTAGCTTTGTCTTCCCAAGTATTGATTGGGTTAAGTAAGTTAGTATCTACACCAGGAACGGCTACCGGTACATCTAGGTTTAAAACATCAATGTGCTGAGTTTCAACACCCGCTAATTTACCTGATACGATTGCATCAATTACTGCACGAGTAGTTGGAATATCAAAACGTTTACCTGTGCCGTAAGGGCCGCCAGTCCAACCTGTATTCACAAGGTACACTTTAGCGCCAAACTCGCGTACACGCTTCATAAGAAGCTCAGCGTAAACACCAGCAGGGCGTGGGAAGAATGGTGCGCCAAAACATGTCGAAAATGTTGATTCAATATCGCTAGTAGAGCCAATTTCAGTAGAGCCAACTTTTGCTGTGTATCCACTTAAAAAGTGAAAAGCAGCAGCTTCTTCGCTAAGTATAGAAACTGGTGGTAATACACCGCTTACATCACAAGTTAAAAATACAACAGCTTTTGGTTCGCCTGCGCGGTTTTCTACTTTACGTTTTTCAACGTGTTCAAGTGGATATGCTGCACGGCTATTTTGAGTAAGGCTAGTATCGTTAAAATCTGGAATGCCTTTTTCATCTAACACTACATTTTCTAAAATAGTGCCAAAGCGAATAGCATTCCAAATTACAGGCTCATTCTTTTGTGACAGGTCGATACACTTAGCATAACAACCGCCTTCAATATTAAACACGCTGCCAGGTGCCCAACCGTGTTCGTCATCACCAATTAAAAAGCGAGTTGGATCTGCTGAAAGCGTTGTTTTACCTGTACCAGATAAACCGAAGAACAATGCTGTATCGCCTGCTTCACCAACGTTAGCAGAGCAGTGCATTGGTAATACACCTTTTGCTGGTAGTAGGAAGTTTTGCACAGAAAACATCGATTTCTTCATTTCACCGGCGTAACGCATACCAGCTAGTAATACTTTACGCTGTGCAAAGTTAATAATGACGGTGCCATCGCTATTTGTGCCATCACGCTCTGGCTCACATACAAACGAAGGAACGTTCATTACTTGCCATTGCGGTAAGTTTGAAGCGTTATAGTTTTGCGGTTCGATAAACATGTTTTTGGCAAAAATATGGTGCCACGCTGTTTCTGTAGTTACGACTACAGGTAGATAATGCTCAGGGTCTGCGCCAACTTCTAGGTGAGAGGTGAAGTGGTCATTACTTTGAACATGTGCTTCTACGCGAGCCCATAAAGCGTCAAATTTGTCTGCATCAAATGGGCGGTTAACATTGCCCCATTGAATGTCATCTTGAGTTGTAGCTTCTTGTACAATAAAACGATCTTTTGGTGAACGACCAGTTCGTTTTCCTGTAATTGCAACAAAAGCACCATTTGCGGCTAAAGTACCTTCGCCACGGCGGATCGCATGCTCGACAAGTTCAGCTGCGGTTAAATCGACAAAACGTGTAGCGCCTGTAGTCATGTTTATACCTAACTATGTGTGAGAGTTTGAACGGATAGCTCTGGGGTTATCAGTGCCCTTAAACTGAAATTATAGTAACAGAAGGTTTTAAGATATTCGAGCCCGTAAAGCCTCTAAAAACACATATATTTAAGAAAAAACATGAATAATTTCAATGATACCGGTGTCATGAAATTAGCAGAAAAGATGACACCGGTATCATCTTTTTATAATATAAAACCGCATATTATGCGGCTTTAATTACTATATATAGATGAAGCTGAATATTTAGTTGAAAATGCTTTTTATATCTTGTTCGTTAAAAACATACTCTTTTAAACAGTAATGACAGTTAATATTAACAGACCCTTTTTCGGTTACGTCTTTAAGTAGTTCTTCTTGTCCAATATTAACAAGTGCAGTAATTGTTTTATCACGACTACAACCGCATTTGAATTTAATCGCTTGAGGCTCAAATACACGAGGATTATCTTCGTGATAAAGACGTGTAAGAACAGTGTTCGCATCTAAGTGTAACAACTCTTCATTTTTAATCGTGTTACTTAATGCTTCTAGGTGTGCAAAGTCTTCAATTGATTTTTGTTTATCAACTGGAAGCACTTGTAAAAATAGACCACATGCTTTTGCGCTACCTTCAGTAGTGTCAGTTGCAAACCAAAGACGTGTTTTTAGCTGCTCAGATTGCTCAAAGTAACTTTCAATACATTCACTAAGAGTATCATGCTCTAGCGGCACTATACCCTGGTAGCGTTCACCTTTTTCAGGGGTAATAGTGATTACCATATAGCCTTGGCCAATAAGCTCTTTTACAGTTGTGCCCGCAATTTCGCTTTGCAGGCGTGCAATGCCACGCATATTTTGTTTGTCATCACCATTTATAACAGCATATTTAACTGGGCCATCACCTTGAAGCTGTACAGCAATTTCCCCTTCAAACTTTAAGGTAGCAGTAAGTAAACAGGTTGCAACGAGTAACTCACCAAGTAATGCTTTAACAGGGTCTGGGTAATTATGGTCGGCAATCATTTCATTATAAGCACTCTCGATTTGTACGAGTTCGCCACGAACATCTAGTTCGTTGAATAAATAACGGTGAAGTAAATCTTGTTGCATGAGCGGCTATACCTAACTTGATTTCATTTTTAAAAGTTCGCGTCTTTGCTTTTTATCCGGTTTTTTATCCGGATGAGGAGCAAAAAAACTGTTATTTTTGCGTGCGATGCTGTTTTCTTCGCGTTTAGCAATACTTGCATCAGATTCTTGATACATGGTCTGTGCAATGGGGGCGCTTTGACGTTTTTCAAGCACTGTGAGTATAGTTATCAGTTTTTCATCTACACCCTGAGCAAGTTTTACTTTTGCACCAACATCTACTATTTTGCTCGCTTTTGTACGTTGGCCATTATAATGTACTTTGCCGCCTTGCACCATTTCACGTGCAACAGCACGAGTTTTATAAAATCGTGCAGCCCATAACCATTTATCTAATCGAACTTTTAACTCATCTGCATGGTCTGAGTTGGTATTAGCATTACTTTTTTTACTCATAAGGCATTTCCCCACGTTTTTATAGCTTAAAATTTATCATGAAATCATCGTAGGATGAAGGTATTACAACAGCCGTTTACTTTTTGTACTACTATGTAAAGTTAATTTAATCTGTTTACAAAGTTTAATATTAGTGTGCTTGTTGAAAGAAAAATGAAAGGGTACTATGGGTACGCGCTAACGCAGTAAATTAAAATAAGAACACTATTTATGGAACAGCAAATCCAACAACTAAAACAATTTTTAACGCGGTTACCGCATGCTAAATTAAGTGCATTAGTGACACTGTTAGTTGTTGTTTATCTTGCATTTTTATTATCAAAGCTTGTCTGGCTTTTATGGCCGAAACCACCAGTAACTCTACTTACTCCTACTCATTATGCTAATCAGCCATCTGGTGCGAGCAATAACTCAGCGCAGCATATTATTGAGCAATTTTTATTTGGTAAAAAAACTGTAACAAATAACAATAATACTGCAAAACAATCGCAGGTTATAAATAATGCGCCAGAAACACGCCTAAGTATTAATTTAACCGGTATTGTAGCTGTTAATAATGATGACCAAGCAGGCATAGCAATTATTGAATCACAAGGTAAGCAAGTAAGCTACCTTGTTGAAGAAGTTGTACTTGGCACGCGCGCTGAAGTAGCGCAGATACTGCCTGATCGTGTTATTTTAGGTATTAATGGAGGTTTTGAAACATTAATGCTTGATGGGCTCGATTTTAGTAAAAAAGTATCTATGCCTGTACTCGCTGCGCGTGACGATGCCGAAATGGGTCCGCAAAAATTAGAGCCAAGTGAATTACAAATAGACGCCACCGCAGACCCAGACGTTAAAGAAGCAATTATAGAAACACGTGAAGAGTTACTCGAAGAACCGGGCAAGTTATTTGACTATATACGTGTTTCACAGGCTATGAATGATGGTGAACTAATTGGATACCGCTTAAGTCCAGGTAAAGAACCTGAACTGTTTAAGCAAATGGGATTAAAAAATAACGATTTGGCTATTTCTATAAATGGCTATCAATTAACAGATTTAAAACAGGCTATGTCAGCTATTAACGAGCTGCGTAATAGTACAGATGCCAATATCACTATAGAACGTGATGGTGAACAAATTGATGTGCAATTTAGTCTGCAATAATTTAGCTTTGGAGTTTTAATATAATGGTTCAGGTGCTACACCTCAAAAAAATTAAAAAAGGGTTAGCTAAGTACGCGGCACTTTTTTTGGCGGCAAGTATTTCTTTGTCTGTTTCTGCTGTTGAATATGCTGCTAACTTTAAAGGCACTGATATCAACGAGTTTATTAATATTGTTGGTAAAAATCTCAATAAAACAGTAATTATTGACCCTAACGTGCGCGGCAAAGTAAATGTTCGCAGTTATGAGTTAATGGACGAAGCGCTTTATTACCAGTTCTTCTTAAATGTATTGGAAGTTTATGGCTACTCAGCTGTTGAAATGGACAATGGCATTCTTAAGGTAGAAAAAAGTTCAGACGCCAAAAAATCAAATGTGCCACTTATTACCGAAGGTAGTGAAGCTAGCGGCGATATGATGATTACACGTGTTGTACGTGTCAAAAATGTGAGCGTACAAGAACTAGGCCCTTTGGTTCGTCAATTTAGCGATCAAAAAGATGGCGGCCATGTTGCTAACTTTAATGCGGCTAACGTAATGATGTTAACGGGGCATGCTGCATCGGTTAATCGCTTAGTTGAGATTATTCGCTCTGTTGATCAGGCGGGTGATAAGCGTGTAGACATTGTTAAGCTTAAATATGCAACAGCAGATGATGTTGTCTCTGTGGTAGACAATATTTATAAAGACAGCGGCAAAGGCAGCGTACCTGAGTTTTTAATTCCAAAAGTAGTCGCTGATGGCCGAACTAATAGCGTTATTGTAAGTGGTGAAGGCCAAGCACGTACACGTGCCATAGAGCTTATTAAGCGCTTAGATGGCGAATTAGAAAGCCAAGGTAATACCAAAGTGTTTTACCTAAATTATGCTAAAGCTGAAGATTTAGTAAAAGTACTGCAAGGCGTAAGTAAGTCACTTGTTGAAGATGCACAAGGCGGTACCACTAAGACTCGTAGCAGAAGTAACAACGAAAGCAGTATAGAAGCTCACCCAGATTCAAATTCACTAATTATCACCGCACAGCCAGACACAATGCGATCACTTGAATCTGTAATTGAACGCCTTGATATTCGCCGTGCACAAGTACTTGTAGAAGCCATTATTATTGAAGTAATGGAAGGTGACGGGGTTAACTTAGGCCTGCAGTGGATTTCTGAGCAGGGCGGTATGTTGCAATTTAACAATGGTACTACGGTTCCTGTTGGTTCATTAGCTGTTGCTGCAGAGCAAGCACAAGATACAACCGTAACTAAAACTATTATTGGTACAGAAACTGGAACCGTTACTAGTTATGACGAAACGACTGAGGGTGACTATGATGCGCTTGCTTCATTGCTAAGTGGCATTAATGGTTTAGCGCTGGGCGTTGTTAAAAATGACTGGGGCGCAATTATTCAGGCTGTTGCCACTGATACAAATTCAAATATTTTGGCTACACCGTCTATTACTACAATGGATAACGAAGAAGCCTCAATTTTAGTTGGTCAAGAAGTGCCTATTATTACAGGCTCACAAACGGGCAGTAATAATGCTAACCCATTTCAAACGGTTGAGCGTCAAGAAGTCGGTATTAAACTGATAGTTACGCCACAGATTAACGATGGCTCTGCAGTACAGCTTACAATTGAGCAAGAAGTATCAAGTGTAAGTGGTGCAACTGCTGTTGATATTTCAGTTAATAAACGTGCAATCAAAACAACGGTTATGGCCGATGATGGCGGTATGGTTGTACTTGGCGGTTTAATTGACGAAGACGTACAAGAAAGTGTTTCTAAGGTACCGTTATTAGGCGATATCCCTATTTTAGGTCACCTGTTTAGATCAACAAACACAACACGCCGTAAGCGTAATCTTATTGTGTTTATTCGACCAACCATTATTCGTGATGGTGTAAGCATGAATAAGTTAAGCTTTAATAAATATAACTTTATTCGTGGTGAGCAGTTTAAACAAAAAGAAGACGGTATTGAGTTAATGCCAATGACTGATACGCCTATTTTACCTGAGTGGAATGACGAATTAGTACTTCCACCTACGTATGAAGAGTCTCTACGTAAACAAAATGCACAAGAGCGTAAAGATGACTAATGCGATTCAAGAGATAAACCAAGATGTGGTTCATCCTCAAACGCATAATCAGGATGAGCTATTAACGAGTGATGTATTAGTTGAGTTACCAGCAAAGCGTTTGCCGTTTTCGTATGCAAAACGTGCAGGTGTGTTACTTGGCAAAAATAAAGATCACCGTATAGTTTACTACCGTGGTGAGCTAGATGTGGAAGTACTATTAGAAGTACGTCGTATCGCAGGCCATGGTTTTACACTTGAGCAATTGGCTGATGATAAGTTTGAGCTATTGCTTGAAGCGTCATACCAACGTGATAGCTCTGAAACGCAACAAATGATGGAAGATATTGGCAACGAGGTTGACTTATTTTCACTTGCTGATGAGCTCCCACAAACTGAAGATTTACTTGCTGGTGACGATGACGCGCCAATCATCAAGCTTATTAATGCCATGCTTAGCGAAGCGATTAAAGAAGGGGCTTCTGATATTCATATCGAAACCTTCGAGCAAGAGCTTGTTATTCGCTTTAGGGTAGATGGCGTACTTAAAGAAGTCCTTAAGCCTAATCGGAAACTTGCGTCGTTACTTGTATCTCGTATTAAAGTAATGGCTAAGCTTGATATAGCCGAAAAACGTATCCCACAAGATGGCCGTATTAGTTTACGTATTGCCGGACGTGCAGTTGATGTGCGTGTATCAACAATGCCATCGAGCTTTGGTGAGCGTGTGGTGCTGCGTTTACTTGATAAAAATAACGCGCGTTTAAACCTAGAAGACTTAGGTATGACTGCAGAAAATCGTGCATTGTTTTCAGATTTAATTAGTAAACCTCACGGAATTATTTTAGTAACAGGACCAACAGGTTCTGGTAAAAGTACCACCCTATATGCTGGTATGAGTCAAATTAACTCACGCGATCGTAACATTCTTACTGTTGAAGATCCGATAGAGTACGAAATTCCAGGCATAGGCCAAACTCAAGTTAATGCAAAAGTTGATATGACATTTGCTCGTGGTTTACGTGCAATATTACGTCAAGATCCTGATGTAGTAATGGTGGGTGAAATACGCGATCTTGAAACTGCGCAAATTGGTGTTCAAGCGTCACTTACCGGTCACCTTGTTATGTCTACTCTGCATACTAATACTGCATCGGGTGCAATTACACGTATGGAAGATATGGGTGTTGAACCATTCTTACTTTCATCGTCGTTACTCGGTGTGTTATCACAGCGTTTAGTACGTACGTTATGTAATACCTGTAAAGAAGGTCACACGGCTGATGAGCATGAATGCCAGTTGTTAGGTACTCCTTTTGAAAGCCAACCTACAATCTACCGAGCGGTGGGGTGTGAAGAGTGTAACTTTAATGGTTACCGTGGTCGTACCGGTATTCACGAGTTACTTGTAGTTGATGAAACCATACGCGAAATGATTCACAACGGTAAAGGCGAGCAAAGCGTAGAAAAATACATTCGTAAGCGCAGCCCAAGTATTCGCCAAGATGGGTGTAGCCGTGTACTTGCAGGTAAAACAACACTTGAAGAAGTATTGCGTGTTACCCGTGAGGAAGGCTAACTATGGCGGCGTTTGAATACCGTGCCTTAGATGGCCGAGGTAAAGAAAAAAAAGGCATTTTAGAGGCCGATACAGCTAAACAAATTCGCCAAACTTTGCGTGACCAAAAATTAACGCCGCTTGAAGTTATCCCTGCGGCGCAAAGTGACAAACAAGTCAAAGGTGAAAAAGCCCCTTTATTCGGTGGCTTTTTTAAACCAACAATTTCAACCTCAGACTTAGCGCTTATAACCCGCCAATTAGCAACATTGATACAATCGGCACTCCCTGTTGAAGGCGCAGTTATGGCTGTTGCTGAACAATGTGAAAAGCCGCGTTTAAAGCGTATGCTTATGTCGGTACGTTCAAAAGTAGTTGAAGGTTACACCCTTGCCGATGGTCTTAGTGAGTTTCCTCATGTTTTTGACGACTTATATCGTGCAATGGTAGCCGCAGGCGAAAAGTCGGGCCACCTTGATCAAGTACTTAATCGTTTAGCCGACTATACCGAGCAGCGCCAACATATGCGTAGCCAAATAACTCAGGCTATGGTTTACCCTATTATTTTAGTGGTATTTGCAATTGGTATTGTGTCGGTATTACTGGGTACGGTGGTACCAAAAATATTAAAAACGTTTGAAAAAACGAAACAAGTACTCCCTTGGACAACCGAATGGGTTATGGCGGGTAGCCATTTTGTGCAAAATTACTGGTTTATTAGTTTAATAGCCATCACAGCAATCGCTATTGGTATTAAGCATGCACTTAAACAGCCAAAAATACGTTTTTGGTGGGATGACCGAGTGCTACATATGCCAGGCATAGGTAAAGTGGCTCGTGGTATTAACACCGCACGTTTTGCGCGTACTTTAAGTATTTTATCATCAAGTTCAGTGCCACTGCTTGAGGGAATGCGTATATCGGGTGGCGTACTCATTAACGAAAAGATTAAAAAAGCGGTTGCTGATGCATCCGATAGAGTGAGTGAGGGTGCAAGCTTAAGAGCTGCACTTCAGCAAACTAAGTTGTTTCCACCAATGATGCTGCATATGATAGCAAGTGGTGAAAAATCAGGTGAACTAGAGCAAATGTTAGAGCGTGCTGCAAATAACCAAGATCGCGAATTTGAGAGCATGGTTAATGTATCGCTTAAACTACTAGAGCCTGCGATGATCGCCTCAATGGCGGTTATTGTATTATTTATAGTAATGGCAATATTACAGCCAATAATGGCTATGAATAAAGCTGTTGGACTTTAAGTTAAAATAATTTTTAAATATATTAATGGTTTTACCTAAACCATTTTTACTTAGTGTTTTTAGAATAATGAGGTAATTACGTGAATAAACAATCAGGTTTTTCTTTACTAGAAGTAATGGTGGTACTGGTTATCATCGGAATGATTATGTCAATTGTTGCACCTAACATTATGGGCCAGCAAGAAGAGGCCGCTATCGATAAAGCGCATCTAGATATTCAGCAATTAGAAGATGCAATGAGCTTATACAAGCTTAAAAATAAGAGCTACCCAAGCACAGAGCAAGGTCTTGAAGCGCTAGTAACTCAAACAAGTATTGAACCGGTTCCAAAGCGTTTCCCTGACGGTGGTTTTATTAATGAACTACCAGAGGATCCATGGGGCAATCTATATCAGTTAATTAGCCCGGGTGAAATTGGCAAGTTCGATATTTTTTCTATGGGCCCAGATGGTGAAGTAGGTACTGATGACGATATCGGTAACTGGGACGAAGAAAAACAATAATGCCTAAGTACACCGTTCTGTATGAACATGTTAATGCTAGAGGCTTGCTATGAAAGCAAGCCTTAAGCAGTGTCATACAAAAAGCAGCGGCTTTAGTTTAATTGAAATTTTAGTGGTACTAGTGATCATCGCTTTTGCCACCAAAATGGTGGTATACAGCTTAGAAGGCGGTGCGGAGGAAGAATTAGATACTCAAGCACTCAGGCTGCATACCACCATTAATATGGCATCTGAATTTGCTATTTTAAACCAAGTTGAATTGGGATTGTTAGTTGAAGACAACACGCTAGAATATTTAGTTTTCGATGGTGAAAAGTGGATTACCTTTGACCGTGAAGATCTTTTTAAACCAATAGAATTAGATGAAAGATTAAAGCTTACTCTTAATTTAGAAGATTTAGCGTGGGCGCAAGATAATCTCTTAGAGCAATCTAACTGGCGCGAGCTTATGAGTGGTGGCGATGAAGACAGTTTACTTGAGCTTAAAAAGTTAAAAATCCCACAAGTACTTATTTTGTCATCAGGTGAAGTAAGTGCGTTTCAGCTTATATTAGAGTTAAAAGATCAAAGTGAGCCTGTGTATTACATTGAAGGTGAATTTACAGCACCCATTAACTTTCGCCGAGAACCAGAATAATGAAGCATACTAAAGGGTTTACCTTATTAGAAGTGCTTGTCGCATTAAGTATTTGCGCCATGGCGGGCATAGCGGCAATGCAAGCAACAAGCGAGCATATACATCACTTAACCACTATTGAAGAACAAACCTACGCATCGTGGGTCGCCGAAAACGTTATTATTGAACAACGTACTAAAGGTGAGCAATGGCAAGGTAAAAATAACCTTAAAGGCAGCGAAGTAATGGGCGGCGTTGAATGGTTTTGGCAACAAGAAGTAACCGCTACCGCTGATAAGAGCTTTGTTAAGCTAACAATCAATGTTTTTACGGATGAAAAGTATGAGCATTCGGCATATGAGTTATCAACGTATCTCAATAAAGGCAAAAAGTAAGTGAAGCAGCGCGGGTTTACATTACTCGAAGTTATGGTTGCACTGGGTATTTTAGCTTTTGTTATTATTGCTACTCATCAAATACTCGAGACGACAACAAGAGCAAAAGATGCCTCAGATGAAAAAATTACTGAGCTAAATGGATTGCAAACAACATTTAGGTTGATGGATCAAGATTTTAGCCAAATGACCAAACGCGCAGTTCGCAATGAGTCGGGCGATGTTCAAGAGCAATACTTATTGGCTGGTCGTTATGTTTTAGAAAGCCAGTACGATGGTATTGCGTTTGTACGAGATGGTTGGATAAATCCAATAAATTTATTACCACGTTCTGAGCTACAAGCCGTCGGTTATAGAGTGATAGACGATAACCTTGAGCGTGTTTATCGGGTTTATGTTGATCAGCTTGATAATATGGAGCCGCGGGTTCAACGTGTACTGGAAAATATTGAAGAGCTTAAGTTTGAGTTTTTGGATGATAAAAACGAATGGCAAGAACAATGGGAAATTAAAGCTCTCCCTAAAGCGGTTGCTGTTACGTTGCAACAAATAAAAGCAGAGCCGATTCGTCGAGTATTTTTAGTACCAGGGCAGGGCAAGGTTGTTGCTCCACCAAGCACAACACAAGATACGAGCGTGGATAATGGTTAAGCAGAAATCATCGCGCGGCGCAGCACTTGTTATTGTTTTGTTTATTGTGGCATTAGCGGCTATTTTAGCAGTAGAAATGAGTGCTAATTTAATGGTGCAAGTGCAAAAAAGTACTAATTTGCAAGGTCATCAGCAAGCTAAATGGTACGCCTACGGTGCAGAAGAGCTTGCTATTAAAGGGCTAATACAAAGTAAAAAAGATGATGCCGATAAAACAACACTTGATCAAGTTTGGGCAACTCAAGGTGATGCTTCATACCCTGTTGATAACGGCACGTTAAGTGGCAAAATTACTGATTTACAAGCATGTTTAAATTTAAATGCTTTAGCTATAGCGCCAGATACAAACAGCGCGAGTAAAACAAACCCTGCGCATAAAGCACTATTTGCATTACTTGAAAATATTGAAGATTTACCTGCTGATGAATCAGAAGAGACAATGGCAGATAGCGTATTCGATTGGCTTGACGAGAACAGTATTACGTATCGCTCAGGCGCAGAGGAAGACGAGTATTTATCACGAGATTTTCCGTATATGACAGCCAATAGTTTATTTGCATCAACATCGGAGCTGCGCTTAGTTAAGGGCTTTAATCCATTAGTGATGGAAAAAGTATTGCCGTATGTATGTGTAATACCCGGCAGTACACTTTTATCAATTAACGTAAATACATTAATTCCAGAGCAAGCTCTTATACTAAGTGCCTTAATAGAAAGCTTGAGCTTATCTGGCGCAGAGGCTGTGATAGGTGCAAGACCGCAAACTGGCTTTGACACCATTGATGAATTTTTTGAACAGGTGAAGCAGCAAGGCGGTACTAATACCGACTCAGTAAAAAGTTTATTTAGCATTAAAAGCGAATATTTTAAATTACAAACGCAGGCAAATTTTGTCGACCTGCGTTTTTCGATGACCACATTACTGCACGCTAAAGACGGTGACGTAACGATACTGGCGCGAAAATTTGGAGGCGTACAGTGACAGAAATACTGTTGATCCGCACGGGTCAAAACGAGCAAGAATTACTTAACTGGTTAATTTACTCACCACAAGAACAAGAAATAATAGCCAGTGGCGAGTTACCAAATGTAGAGCATTTAAGTGAGCTAAGTGAAAGAGCGCTTACCCGAGAAGTTGTCGTGTTATTACCAAGTGACCAAGTGCAATTAAAAACAGTCGCTTTGCCAACAAAATGGAATCGCAAGCTTGAGCAAGCACTGCCATATATGCTCGAAGAAGATATAGCATGTGACGTAGATGAACTGTTTATAGCTGTAGCGCAGCCGACAATGCTTGGTGAGCAACATGCAATACGAGTAGCAATGACTGACCGTGAATGGTTTGAACAATGGCTCGCATTATTTGCTGAGCATAATTTATCAGTATACAGAATATTACCCGATGCCTTGTTGTTACCGCTTGCAGATGATGGTGCCGTAACTGCTATTGAGCTCAACAACCAATGGTTGTTTAAGCAAGGGCAATGGCATATTAGTGCGGTTGAATCTAGTTGGTTGAATGGCTATTTATCAGCCATGGGTAACCCCGACATTAAACATTTTAGTCCTGCTAATCAGTTTCCTGAAAGCGTTAACTTACAAGCCCAAACAAGCGATTACGACTTACCTTTAGCATTATTTGCAAAACAGTTAGATAGCGTTAATTTTAACTTACGCCAAGGTATGTATCAGCTTAAAAAACAAAGCGCTTTGTGGTGGGGTTACTGGAAAGGCGCCGCAATTATAGCAAGTGTTGCATTGGTTTCTACAATTACAATAAAAGCTATTGAGTTACACCAACTTAATACACAAGTAGAAGTAGCTAAAGCTCAAGTAGTCGACAGATATCAAAAAGCATTTCCGGGAACTAAAGTTCGCCCGAATCTAATTAAAAGCCAAATTAAAGGCGCGTTAGATAAAATACAAGGCTCAAGTGAATCCGGCTTTTTAGACTTAACGACTAATTTGGTTGATGTATTTTCGCAAGTCAGCGAATTTACACCTGAAACACTTCGTTATGACAAACGTCGTAATGAGCTGCGAATTCGTGCACGGGCTAAAGACTTCCAAACTTTTGGTAAAGTAAAAATCATACTTGAAAAGCAAGGTTTAACTGTTGAGCAAGGGTCTTTAAATAATGACGGTGATTATGTCGTAGGTGAAATTAAACTGCGAGGTGCAGTATGAAAAAGCAGTTAATGAAACAGTGGCGTTCGCTTAAAGAGCAAGAACAACAATTGGTAATGGTCGCTGGTGGTGTGTTTATTATTTTTGTTTTAGTAATGGGAATATTTAGGCCATTAAATAACGCGATAGAAAAAGCACAGCAATCTCAAATTAAACAACAAGAGCTATTAGCTTGGGTTGATGACAGTATTGTTAAGCTAAAGGCTGCAGGCAACACCAGTGTTGCTAGCAATACAAACTTAAGCCAAGTGGTAAACTCTACTCGTGGACGCTATAAAATCAATATTAGTAAAATGCAGCCCAGTAGTGATTCACTTCGTTTGACGCTCGACTCAGTAGAGTTTAATCAGTTAATAGAATGGCTAGATGAGCTAGTAAATCAGCATGGTTTAAAAATTGAAAATTTAGATTTAAGTCGCGATGATAAATCAGGCTATGTGCGCGTAAGCCGTTTAGTATTAGAGAATTAATTAATGAAAAAAATAATAACGTTATCGGCTGTCTTTTTAATTAGTTTTATTGTGTTTTGTATTATTAAATTACCAGCCAGTATTGCGCTTGATATAGCAAAGCCGTATTTTCCAAAGCAATTAGAAGTTGGGCAAACTGTAGGCACTGTTTGGCAAGGTCAAATGATGCAAGTTCGTTTTGATGGTGAGCAGTTAAATAATGTGCGTTGGGATATTGCAGGCTGGAAATTATTTACAGGCAAACTAAATGCGAACATAAAATTTGGTAATCCACGAGAACGCAGTGATATTTCGGGTTACGCAGATGTAAGTTATGGGTTTTTTAATAAAAAAGTAATAGTGACTGACGCCCTAGTACGCTCAACTGTAGAGCGTGCAATGCAGCGTGTGCAACTTCCTCTGCCTGTTACCGCTAAAGGGCGTGTGATATTAGAACTTGATGAATACAGCTCAGGCGCACCTTATTGTGACTCACTAAAAGGTGAAATAGCGAGCCCTAATATTGATGTTCAAGGTTTAAATGGATGGTTTAATATTGGACCTCTAGCAGGTAAGTTAAGCTGTAAGTCGGGTGATGTTGCTATATTAATTGACCCAGATAATACGCTTGGCCTTGAGGCCGATGCTACACTTAAAGCTAATTTCGACTTTAGAGTGGCAGGTTATGTAAAACCAGATGCCAGCTTACCTAAAGATGTACATGATGCGGTTAAGTTTTTAGGCCGACCAGATAACCAAGGTCGCTACCCGCTCAACTTTTAATGTTTTAATATAAAGAGTTTTAATGCAAATACCCCAATTTACTGAGTTGCACGCAAAGCAGCTCAGCTCATTTTTAAATACCCAATCTCAAGCAATGACCCTTGTACAAAGCCAAGGCTATTTATTTGGTGTAATTTGTTCGCCTAACCCATTAGATGTACATGAGTGGCTTGAGCAGATATTGCCAAACACAGCTAATGATTTAGATGAAGAAATGCTTTTTTTGTTTATGGCGCTTTATCACAAAATTAGTGAGCAGGTGTTCGAAACTGGATATAAATTACCAGACACATTTGATGCTGAATTTTGTAAGTCGTGGAGTAAAGGCTTCTTAGTTGCAACGAAAGCTTATGCAGAACCTTTGTTAAATGCACCGCAATTAGACGTTGATTTTAAACAAGCATTAGAAAGTGCGTTAAGCACACTAAGCTTTTTTGCACTCGACCAGCTAGCAATAGCTCAGATTGCCAAACAAAATAACATGACAATAGAAGCTTTGTGTCAGTATCAGTATGAATCTATGGGTGACTTTGCATTAGGGTTTGCTGAACTAATTGAAGTGGTCGCAATTAATAGTGGCTTGATAACCGACGAGAGTTGGGAAGAGTAATTATTAGAGCTAGGCGCTTAGTTTAATCTAAGTGCCTAGCTCTAATATAATATCCGTACAGCCTTGTTTGCACTTTACTATGCCTTTACCAGGTTCACTGGTGGCTAAATCAAGTGTTAAAACCCCATTACACTTCTCACACTTTAATGTTTTGCCTTGCGCTAATTGCTTGAGCATATTGCGCTGCTTATGAAATGAGTCGCTTGCTTTTTTATTTAATCCTGAAAAATCCACTACTTTGCTCGCTTTTGCTCTAATGCTTCAGTCACTAATTTACATACCGTATTTAAACGGTCGTCATAAAAATAAAGGTTTAAGTCACGCTCACGACAATAGCGTAGGTGAAATAACTGAACAGAGTCATCTGTTGTAAACGTTTTTTCTACATACTCACCTTCAGATTCAGATAGTTTAAGTTGACTGCTGATCCTATTTTTCGCCATATTTGCAGCGGGGCTTCTGTTGACCTTGCTTGCATCACTTAAAAAGCCAATGCCTTCACCTAGTAACCTTTCGCGAGGTTCTTTTATAAGTGGGTGATCGATTGTAAAAAAGGCAAGGATCACAACTACCAAAATAATAAATTTTTTCATGGATACGTAAACCTTGATCTAAGTAGGGTTGAATTACCATGCAGTGTAATAAACTGCATTTTAAAAGCAAGTAACTGGGATGAATAAATTATTAGCAATCTATGCCAGTAATTTTAACCAACATTGTTATAATGGTTAACAGCAGTCAGATATTTCTGAAATATCTGAAAGTATTCGAGAAGGCAATTTATTAAAGTAAATATGCCTAGCAAGTAACTTGCTAACTTTAAGTATAGAGTACTTGAGTATTGCTGGATTTTTATTTCCAAGCGGCGTTGAGGAACTTCGATGGACAAGCAAATTAAAGTAAAGAATATCCCTGTAGAGGTGAAAATCCAAAAACCGGATTTAAGCCGTCAAGATGATAGGTTCAATCCCCGAAATCGTATTTATGTGCGTGCTGTAAAAGGTCTACATCAATTACTTAGACAGCGCATTGGCTTCTTAGGCCTGCTTGCGTTTATGTTACTACCTTGGATTAATTTTAATGGCCAGCAAGCTGTGCTGTTTGATCTAATTGGTCAAAAATACAATATTTTTGGTTTAACGCTATGGCCTCAAGATTTTACTATATTAGCGTTTATTTTTATGTTGGCAGCATTTGCGTTGTTTCTAGTGACCACCTTCTATGGACGGGTGTGGTGTGGCTACACATGTCCGCAAACTGTTTGGACTTTTATTTTTATTTGGTTCGAAGAAAAGCTTGAAGGCACGGCTAATCAACGTAAAAAACTCGATCAACGACCCATGAATTTTGATAAGTTTTGGCGTAAGACGGCAAAGCATACTAGTTGGGTATTGTTTTCGTTGTATACCGCAATTTCTTTTGTGGGTTATTTTACGCCAATAAGGGAGTTACTCCCTGACTTTGTAACGTTTGATGTAGGTGGTTATGCACTAGTCAGTATTATTTTCTTTGCTGCGTGTACTTATGGTAATGCCGGTTGGATGCGAGAAATTATGTGTTTACACATCTGTCCTTATTCTCGTTTTCAATCAGCTATGTTTGATAAAGACACATACACCGTAACGTACGACGAAAGCCGAGGTGAAAGCCGTGGTCCTCGTTCACGTAAAGTAGACCATAAAGATTTAGAACTAGGCGACTGTATAGACTGTAACTTGTGCGTTCAAGTGTGCCCAACAGGTATTGATATTAGAAATGGGCTACAAGCTGAGTGTATCAACTGTGGTGCATGTATTGATGCGTGTGATGGCGTAATGGATAAAATGGAATACCCGCGTGGGCTTATTTCATATACGACAGAGCGAAATCTCGAAACCCCAGAAAATAAAACGAATCCACTGCGAGCTAAAATTATTGGTTACACGGTCATACTTGTTGTGCTTACGGGAGCGCTTGTCGCTAATATAGCACTGCGTAAAACAATGGACTTTGATATTATTCGTGACCGAAACCAATTATATCGTGTCGATTTTGATGGTTTAGTAGAGAACACCTATACATTAAAGGTAATTAATAAAGCGCAGTACGAGCAAACCTTTAATATTAAAGTACAAGGGTTAGATAACTTTAAGTATATTGGTAAGCAGTCATTTACTGTGCAGGCAGGGGAATCTCATAACGTACCATTGTCACTTGTAATGGACCCTTATGATTTGAAGGCGCCGATGACTGAGTTTAACTTTGTGCTTTCACCGGTAGATGAGCCGGATGAGACAATATCGCAGTCGAGTAACTTTTTTAAAGCGCGATAATCGCAACTTACCTTAATTAGGTAAGTTGATATAGCAATTAACAAAAGCGGGTATATAACCCGCTTTTATTTTATATAAGAAGAGTATGAGTAAATTTAGTTTTATTGACTTAACACCTGATCTAATACTCGATGCAATAGAAAGCGTAGGTGTGTACGCCGAATCTGGTTTATTAGCGCTCAATAGCTATGAAAACAGAGTGTACCAATTTAAAGCGGATGATGGCCTGCGTTACGTAGTGAAGTTTTATCGCCCAGAGCGCTGGAGTAAAGAGCAAATTCAAGAAGAGCATGACTTTGCATTTGAACTAGCGGATGCAGAAGTACCCGTTGTTGCCCCTATTTTATATAATGGGCAAAGCTTGTTTGAACACGAAGGGTATTTGTTTGTGTTGTTTCCAAGTGTAGGCGGGCGTTTATTTGAGGTTGATAATTTAGATCAGCTTGATGTAATGGGGCGATTGATTGGCCGTATGCACCAAGTAGCTAAAACAAAACCTTTTACTTATAGGCCAACAGTTACCTGCGAGGAGTATTTGCATACAGCCAAAGTTCATCTTCAAAAAAGTAACTTAGTGCCCATGGGAATAAATACTGCTTTTTATACTATTTTAGATTTAGTGATAGAGCAGGCGCAAAAACAGTATAAAGATGTGCAAAGTATTCGCTTACATGGTGACTGCCACGTTGGTAATATTTTATGGGCAGGTGATGCGCTAATGTTTGTTGATTTAGATGACAGCCGCCAAGGTCCTGCAATCCAAGATTTATGGATGATGCTCAGTGGCGATAGAGCGACGCAACTGTTACAGTTAGACACCCTTGTAAATGCGTATGAAGAGTTTTGTGATTTTGATCACTCTCAACTCAAATTAATTGAACCGCTGCGAGCAATGCGTATTATTCATTATATGGGATGGGTAGCTAAACGATGGAGTGATCCTGCTTTTGTGCGGAACTTTACATGGTTTGCTGATGACAAATACTGGGAGCAACAAATTTTAGCACTGAAAGAGCAACTTGCAGCATTGCAAGAAGCACCGTTAAAGTTATTGCCGTAATATTTTATTTAAAGACAAGTACAACGAGATACAAATGCTTAAAAAATTAAAACTGAGTTTATTACTTTTATGTTTACCATTTGCAGCACTTGCTGCACAGTTTGAAGTTGATAATCAATACACTGTTATAGATGTAGACAAAAGCAAGTCACCGCAAGTAACTGAGTTTTTCTCATTTTACTGTCCACATTGCTTTAAGTTTGAACCAGTAGCAAAAGCAATTGAAAAAGGCTTGCCAGAAGGCGCTGAGTTTATTAAAAACCACGTTAACTTTTTAGGTGGCGTGTCACCACAAGCACAAAGTAATTTAAGCTTTGCTTACTTAATTGCTAAGCAGCATGGTCAGGCGCAAAGTATTAGCGATCAAATTTTTAAAAGTATCCATGTTCAACGTGCACCATTAACTGAAATGAAAGACGTTAAAAAATTACTTGAAGTAAATGGTATTGATAGCGCAACATTTGATCAAGAGATTGCAAGCATGCCTGTTATTTCAGCTGAGCAAGCAATGCAAAACAAACAGAATAAATATTCAAAATTAGGCGCACTTACAGGTGTACCTACTTTTATTGTTAACGATAAATATAAAATAAACCTCAACACCATCAAAAATCAAAAAGAACTTGATGAGTTAGTAGCGTTTTTATTAGCACTATAAATTTCGGAGCATAATAATGATTAAATTAGTTAAAGCAGGTTTGCTTGCAATATTACTTCCTATGGCAGCAACAAGCTTTGCAGCAACGTATGAAGAAGGCGTGCATTACGACGTAGTTTCTGAGCGTGCAACTAAAAAGCCAGAGGTTAAAGAGTTCTTCTCATTTTACTGCCCTGCATGTAATAACATGGAAGCACTAATTGGTGAGTTTAAGCCTAAGCTTGATAAAAACGTTAAATTTAAAAAGAGCCATGTTGATTTTGTAGGTGTACGTGACCCAGAAAACCAACAGATGATGAGCCAAGCACTGGCGACAGCTGAAGTGCTTCCACAAAAAGATCAGATTATTTCTGCAATCTTTAATCATATCCATACAAAGCGCGCTAAATTTAATGAGCTTGCAGATGTAAAAGATATATTTGTAGCGCAGGGCGTTGATGGTGATAAGTTTGATAAGCTGTTTAAAAGCTTCTCGGTACGTACGCTGAGCTCTAAAATGAAACGCGACCAAGACTACTTTAAAGAAAAAGGCGCACTACGTGGCGTACCTACCTTTATTGTAAATGGTAAGTACAAATTAAACCTAGGTCGTGAGTCGGGTATTACTAAACCTGAAGACATTAGCAAATTAATAAATTACTTAGCTAACAAGTAAGTTTAGCTAAAACAAAAAAAAGCTCCTTAAGGAGCTTTTTTTATGGGTAACGTTTACTGAACGTATTTATTTGCGCTGTAAGAAAACGCCCGACTCAATGTGATGCGTATAAGGGAACTGATCAAATATAGCAAAGCGCTTAACGTTATGCGTACGTGTTAAGTGATCAAGGTCACGCTCAAGAGTTTCAGGATTACAGGATATATAAATTATACTTTCGTAGTTAGCCACTAAGTCACACGTTAATTCATCCATGCCCGCGCGTGGTGGATCAACTAATATGGTTTGGCAGTCATAGCTTTTTAAATCAATACCATCTAAACGAGAGAAAGTACGCTCGCCATTCATTGCTTGAGTAAACTCTTCACTAGACATACGAATAATATCTAAGTTCTCTACGTTGTTTTTAGCAATGTTGTATTGAGCAGAGTGAACAGATGATTTTGATATTTCCGTCGCTAATACTTTATTAAAACAGCCCGCTAATGCAATTGAAAAGTTACCGTTACCACAATACAATTCTAGTAAATCATTTTTAAGTGGTTTACATAAATCTTGTGCCCACTCCAGCATATTAATATTTACTTTTGCATTAGGCTGAGTAAAGCTATTTTCTACTTGTTGATAAATAAGCTCTTGCCCATTAACTGTTAAACGTTCAGTTACAAAGTCATCACCTAGTACTTCTTTTTGTTTGCGAGCACGACCTATAAAGTCAATTTTGTATTTACTGCTAAGCTTTTCTTTCAGTGCTTTAATTTCACTTAACCATTCATCATCCAGTGGTTTGTGATAAAGCAAGCTTACTAAAATTTCACCGCTTAGCGTTGATAGGTAATCGATTTGAAATAACTTACGGCGTAATATTTCACAAGGCTTAAGATTTTCAATCATCACCTGCATTATTTCACCTACTAGAGGCGCTGCTGGGTCAAATGTATCAACACGGATTTTTTCTTTTGTTTGTTGATCAAACATAATGTGAAACAGATCATCACCGTCGTGCCATACTCTAAATTCAGCACGTTGGCGGTAGTTAGTTGGCTCTGAGCTAAATACTTCTAATTGCTCCACACCAAAACGTTGAAACTGCGTACTAATTCGCTGCTCTTTTTCACTTAACTGCGCTTGGTACTGTGTGGTATCTATTTTAATAACTGCCATTAACGCTACTACCTTATCTAAGATCTGTTTATCGGCGCTATTGTAGGGAGCGCTGCGTATTTGTCTAGTTTTGGCTAGCATTTATGCTGTTTTATTGAACATTGTACTTTAGTTTTTGTTGTTATAGCCGATAATAAACTACGCACGCTTAGGAGACGAATCATGAAAATAGGTAATTATGGCTTTACGCCAAACAACAACATCAATAAATTCAATAATAAAGCTGATATACAGCAACCTACAATTACGTCTCCTCAAGATAGCTATCAACAACGAGGCCGAGAGTTGGCCGCAAAGGTGCTTGGCGATAAAATGGCTGAGCAGCTTGGATTACCTATCGCAGAAAAAAAAGCAGATAAACCACTATTTGATTTTGATGAAATAGTAAAAAACGTACTCGATTTTGTAAGTAGTGCTGTAAATAAAGCAAAAGCTAACGGCGCTGATGACGAAAAGCTCAAAGATATGCTAGGCGATGCGCGCAAAGGAGTCCAAATAGGGATTGATGACGCTGTTGATGAACTCAAAGGTACAGGCGTATTTAATGATGACATGGAAGAGGGCATTAATAAGTCCAAAGAGGGAATTTACAATGGGCTGGATAAGTTTGAAGAGTCGTTATTTAACCCACAACCTGCCAGCGTAAATATAAGCCAGGCCCAATACGTCAGTATGACGAGTAATGCAGAGTATAAATTTACTACAGCAGAAGGCGATGAGGTAAGTATTAGCTTTGCTGATGCATTTGAATCTCAATCGGCAAGTGGCTATCAGCAAAATAGTAATAGTGAGTCGTTTGCAAGCTCATCATCGCAATCTCGACAGGTATCATTTTCGATGTCGGTAAATGGTGACTTAAACGAGCAAGAGCAAGAAGCTATTAATGCGATGATGGAAGACTTACAAGATTTAAGTAAAACCTTTTTTGGTGGTGATTTAGATGAAGCATTTGAACAAGCGCAAGAGCTGAGTTTAGACAGCGAACAGCTGGTGGCTTTTTCTATGGATTTACGCCAAACAAAAACAATAGCAACAGTTAAAAGCTATGAAGAATATAAACCAGCACCAGAAAAACAAGTAGCAGAGGGGTTAGCTTCTTTTAATGACGACCTTAAAAATGCTTTTGAAAAAGCGGGTGAGCTTGGATTACAAAATCAGCTAGCTGGCATTCTCCAATGGTTAAATCAAGATCAGGAACAAATAGATAAGTTAGTAGATTATACAAAGTCTATGTTCGAAAACCTTAATCAGTTAAATTCAGCAGCCGACAGGCTTACTGATTTAGAAGCCACGCAAAGTTAAACTACTTTCTTTTATAAAAACCTCATGGCAAACTGCCGATCTTAAAGTAAAGTAGGAACGGTAGTTTGTCAGCGCATATAATGGTCTTTGATTCAGGCATTGGTGGAACTACTGTACTTGAACATATCAAGCAAAGTATCCCCAATGCTCAGTACAGCTATTTTATGGATAATGCATTACTACCTTATGGTGCTCAATCCCAACAAACTATAATTAACCGATTATGTTCACTTATTCATTTCATCAAAGCCAACACGCTTAACGTCGATTTAATTGTAATAGCGTGTAATACAGCTTCTACATCTGCACTCAGCGCTGTTCGCCAAATTACGGATATTCCTATTGTAGGTGTTGTGCCAGCAATAAAGCCTGCGGCAGAATTAACACGCTCAAATCATATTGGCTTGTTAGCCACACCGGCAACGGTCGCCAGTTCATACACAAAAACATTAATTGCTGAACATGCACGTAATGTGATCGTTAATCTGTATAGCAGTGTTGAATTAGTAACGTTAGCTGAGGAATGCTTTTTTACAGGCTCTTTAGATACAAATAAGTTGTATCAAGTACTTGATGAACTACATATAGATAAAACAATAGATGTACTTGTACTAGGGTGTACGCACTTTCCGATATTAGCAGAGCCGATTAGTCAGTATTTTGAAGGGAATGTAAAATTACTTGATTCAGGTGTAGCGATAGCAAATAGAGTCAACTTCCTACTTAACCAACTTAACTTATGTGTGGATAAACAAACAGACATAAAAAAGCCGCTGCAATATTATGCAACGGCTGATGTGTTTAGCAATAAGCTAGCGGTAAAGCTAGTTACACTGACTGATCCGTCTCAGTACGTAGAGCATTAGAATCATCTTCTTGTTTTTGTTTTGCTTCACGTACCTTTAAAGTACGTTGTTGGAACTCGCTATCGTTCAAGTTAGCAATTGCATTGTCTGCATCAGCTTGCGCCATTTCAACAAAACCAAAGCCACGACGTTTGCCAGTATTCTTATCCTTTAATAAACGAACATTGAATACTTTGCCTTGTTCTTCAAATAATGCACGAACCACACCTTCGTTTGCACGATAAGGAAGGTTACCAACATAAAGCGTTTTTGTTTTAACTTCAGCTTCTTCAGTCACATCAGATGATATTGCAGCAATAGCAATCGCACCAATTAATAAACCAGCACCAAATAGTAATGCAGGGTTTAAAGCTAAGCCGCCTAAAGCAAACTCAACAACAACAAAACCAACTACAGCAAGAATAACAGAGAAGATAAAAGATTTTTGATCGGGTAATTTCATTTTAGATCTACCAATAAACAGGAAATAAACATTAATTTAACATTGTGAACTTGCTATCTTAACGCCTAAATCAAACATAGCAATGATATTTGTATTAAATAATAAATAAGAGCATAAAAAAGCATCATCTTAGAGGGGTTTTCATGTGATTTTACGTGGTTTTGTTCTATTTTTGTTCGAACAGTAAAAAGATCTAAAAAAAGGGTTGATCTGTTTTTGGATCTCCCTATAATGCGACCCCACTGAGACGGGAAACGCCAACGCATAGCGAGGCACGAACTACTCAGAGAGTTAAATAAAACTTCGGTTTTAAATCTTCCAAAAGAAAATTTAAAACAAAGTATTGACTCGAAAAATAAAGGGTGTATTATTCGCATCCCTTGAGACGCTAAAGCGACTCAAAACGTTCTTTAACAATATAAAGCAATCATCTGTGTGGGCACTCGTACAGATTGAGTTCT